>JBPOHH010000662.1:0-3128 GCA_052035765.1 Bacteroidota bacterium | reverse complement strand
GTGGCTGATATCTGAATATTCTCGCCGGATTTGACATCATTTTTATCGGAATTGACACTCACACTGATGCGGTCGGGCATGAATTCTTCGACGCTGATATAGCTGGACGTGAGTAAAATATCGTTGGCAGAGTAAAGCTCGGCAGTGTAAGTCCCTGTCACAATTGATGATGGAAGCAGAATCGACGTTTCGAACGCGCCTTGCTCATTCAGCGTGTATTTCGCATTCTTATAGTCCTTTCCGTTCGGCATCAGGAGCTTGAGTTTGACGGGAATACCGGCGACCGGGGACCATTCCTGATTACGAACAATACCGGAGAGAATGAGGTTCTCGCCCGGACGGTAGATATTCCGGTCACCGTAGAGAAATGCCTGATAGCCCGTCGCATTCTCTCGCTGACCGCCGACATCAAAACGCGATGTCTCGACTTTTGAACGGTTTAGATGGAGATAGGTGTAGTCCTTATCCATCTGAGCGGTGAGTAATTCGATACGAAATCCGGGCGCTTTTTGCTTGATATTCGGGAAGCGTGCCACGCCGTCCGACCCTGTTGTGGCTTTATAGACGAATTGATTATTAGTGCTCACGAGTTGCACAGACACGCCGGAAAGGGGAGTAGCGGTGAGAATGGAATTAGCAAAAACGACGATTTCGTCATCGGTCGCTTTAGCGATGAGTCCAATGTCGGATATCGCAACTACTTTTGCAGCATTGAGATACTCTTCGTCTTCGGAGGAGACTTTGACGAGGTATATTCCTTTGAACATTGTCTTATCCTCGAAACTCAGATTCAGCAGACTCTGTCCGTTCTGCTTCGGTAATGACTTGGTGTCAATGAGCTTATCGACGACCACGTCGCCGTAGTGTTCGGTATCGAGCCAGCCGTAATTATTATACTCTTCCGACGGATACTCCTCCGACTCATAATCGCCGCCACCGCCGCCGTCCCGCAGGAAATTGAGGATGTTATTTTCATAGATTTTCGTGATTTTCACGCGTACTTTGGGGATATTGGCGATTTTGATCCCAACAATTTTATCACCTTTGCTTGTGAGGTAGGTGGCTTTAGAGCTTGTGAAATTAATTGCCGGCTTGAGTTCGCCGAATTGTACATACTGCGTATATGCCTGCTCCATTTCACCGCCGACAATACCTTTTAATTTCCCGGAAACCGTTAATTCATACGTAGTTCCAATCTGAAAATCACCTTTGAGCAGCATGCCGTATTCGATAGTTTCGGCGGTGAACTTGACGGAAGGATTGATAGTCACAAGTGACTGAACGTCTTGATTTTCAATGCTTTGGGTAGTAAATAGTTGAATCGCCTGCTTTTCATCTTCGAAGCCGGTCGTCACATGAATAATCTGAATCTTGTCACGAGCGGGTGCGTCGAAGGTGAGTTCGGAGGGAGTGATAGTCACATAATCACTCTCCACGCAGCGAAGTCCTTTATTCACAACCACTTTGACGGGAAGCCGTCCGGTGCCCTGCGGAATATTTTCGACGATAACAAGCATGGTAGAGCCAACGGTGGCGGCAGGTAATTCAAAGGGAGCGTCTTTCCCGCTGCCATCGAACTGTACATGGAGAAGATTGGCAAGTTCTTGAGAATTAATGTTTTCCGTAAAATTAAGCCGTAATTGAAGCGCGACCTGACCGGGATGTTTTGTAGATTTGACCCAGAACGGAGCGGCGTCGTTGAGCTTGAGATAGGGGGTATGGAAGGCGATAGTTTTTTCGTCGGTGATGTGGAGTTTTTTATCGGCATGAAGCAGCAGAGAGGATTGTAATTCTGCCTTGTAGTCGGTACTCGGCTGAAACCCTTTACTTGGTGAGAAGACGAGTTCGGTCGGGGAGATCCATTTGAATTTCCCGCGCACCTGTGGTGTAAATCGAATATAAGCTGTTGTATCCCAGTCAGATGTGATGAGAGAGTCCGGCATCAGCGCATGATCAAAGGTAAAGGAGAGATTTTGCTCACGTTGAATTTCATCGATAAAATTACGTGAAGCGATGCCGACGGTATCACCGCCGCAGCTTGTGATTGCAATGAGAAGAGCTGCGCAAAGGAGGATACGGAAATTCATAGAAATTCCAGAATAATGTGTAGAATAGAATGACAGACAGAGTAGAGGACCGAAGGGGGATTTTGGAGTGCAAAAATACCAAAATAGCGGCATCAAATAGAGATGTAATCCATGAAATTTTTACGGAAATAGAAAATGCATGAAAAAGTGTATTTTGCGGGTGAATTGACATGTTGAACATATCAGACCAATCACATGACGCAAGAAGTATTCTACCGTTGGATGTTCCGCGCGGCAGCGGTTTATAATTTCCTTTGGGGTGGAGTTGTCGTATTTTTTCCGACATTGTTTTTTGAAATTTTCGATATTCCGGTGATTAATTATCCATTTATATTCTCGGGAGTTGGGATGTTTGTCGCAGTCTATGGCTATGGGTATTGGGTCGTTGGCGGCAATCTGCGGGGGTATCCTCAGCTTGCGTTTATTGGTTTTATGGGCAAGGTGCTTGGCTCATTCGGCTGGGTAGTGCATGTCTATTTGGGGAATATTCCGGCGCGTACTTTATGGACAAATGTATGTAATGATTTTATCTGGATTCCATTTTTTGCCATGTATTTGCTCTGGGTGCGCCGCGAAAATGGGCTAGAAAGGGCAGCAGAATTGCAAAATAGTGACTCTATAGGCAGATGATTTAGGGCAGTCGAGGTATTAGAAAAGGTGATATCAGAAAAAAAATTGTGGCTAAAAATAGACAATGTCACCACCAAAAGTTCAAATCTGTTCAGTATAAATCGTGATAAATGCCGTAAATACGTTACTTCTTCACATTTTTTCGTTTGGCACGTGACTTGCCATTCGACGCTCGGATGAAATCATTCAGTTAAAGTTTTTGATTTTTGTACCGAAATTTGTCCAAGTGATTTCAATTTTCCACAGGATGTGGTTTTATTTTTTATCTCTCATGGAGGTTTTATGAATTGCCCTACGCTTTGCAATAGCCGACGACATAGATTTCGGGCTATTACTCTTGCGGTGTTTGCTGTCCTTTCCTTGCTCTTGTGTGCAACGGAGTCCTTCGCTCAGAATTATATTGCAACTCTT
>JBPOHH010000393.1:0-7037 GCA_052035765.1 Bacteroidota bacterium | reverse complement strand
CTCTCTCCGGAAATCGGCAGCTGCTCACTTCTGAATCCCGGCACCACCGCCGATGTGCTGATCCGCTCAGTTCGTTTTCTCGATAATCCGGGAGATTTCGCGTGGGATACTACGCCGGAAGTTAATTTCAGTGTGCAACTAAACAGTACAGAACTCAGAAAAGTCCCTATCCGCTTTACTCCCAAAGACCTCGGTATCCGCAAGGCACATGTCGAGATTACCTCTGATGCAGCCCCGGGCCCAAATGACTCCCCAACCCGTCTTGATACAGTCGAGATTACCGGCAGCGGATTCTTTACACCTCTGCAGGTGGACTCGCTGATTGATTTTGGAACGGTGCTCACATGCGATGCCCCGGAACAATACATCATTATCACGAATCTTGACCCGCAGAATTCGGTAAAAATCTCAAGCATCAGCCGACCTAATGCTTTAGCAGAATTCACCCTTACGCCGGCAAATACGATGACGATAGCAGCCGGAAGTCTCGATTCTATTCGTGTTACATTCCGTCCGGACAGCAGTGGAAATTATGATGAAATTCTTACCTTGACCACCGAAACCGGGCAGCAATTCAGTGTTCATCTCCGCGGTAGCGGATATAGAGAAACGGGCATCATCAAACTCCTTGCAACCTATAGCACGAGTATGACCCTTGAGCGGAAAGAAGTTCAGCCGGGAGGACGATTCATTGTCACTGCTTGGCCGACAATCAATAACGCAACATCGTTACCTCTCACAAATCTCACGCTTGATTTGAAATTTGATCCCCGTGCATTTGGGTTTACAGAACTCGAAATCGGTCCCGCCGGATGGAAATGGGACATTGACAGTTCGAAGCAAACACTTGGTATTCTTCGTTTTAACGGAACAGCTGTTAATCCGCAAGATCTCACCGGAATTAGCTTTTGGACAGCAAATTTCAGTTCGTTCCTTGCTCAGGACAGCATCTATCCATTCATTCTCACAACACAAAGTCCAATCCGTTGCCTTGAGCTCACAACGGAGAATACGACTATGCATTTGGATTTAAAGGAAGTTTGTTTTGGAATTGCAAGAGTGATTGATGGTACCGGCAGCACCTATTATTTGCAAACACCTTCACCGAATCCAAGCAGTACTACTGTTACCTTCGGGTTCGGCATTGGACTCACGTCATCAGCAACCATAGCAGTTGTCAATTCTCTCGGGGAAGTCGTGCAATATCATACGATTCCGAGTCTTACGGCAGGTTCGCATCAGATGACGCTCGATGTGTCGAATATAGAATCCGGAGTGTATACCCTACGAATGACGGCAGGACAGTTCAGTAAAGCGACGACGATGGTCGTAGTGAAATAATCGGTGTGACGACAGATTTTAGAGTGTATAGCTGAGAGAAGTACCGAATTTCAGGGAGAAGTCAGGTGCCGTAATATCAACCGATTTATAGAAATTACGGCCATATCTCCCCCACATCAATTTTTCTGGTGCCAAAGGAGATTGAACCACAGTGAAATTTGCTATTGCTTGCAGACTCACACACAAATCATCGCTCAGGTGATACCTGTATTGCACGCCTAAGTTAGCAAGGACTGCCGACACATGAAGCGTCAATGGGTAAAGAACATTATCCAAAGGAAGCTCATCCGATGCTTGTTCCCTCTTGAAAATTCCTGAAAATCGTGCCGAGAGAGCATCGATGCCGACGATGATTCCAACATCAGAACCGCTCCGGTACAATCTGTCGAGCGGCTGGAGATTATAATGAAATTGCAGTCCGCCTCGGCCGATGAGCCACGTATTGTCGGAGAAAACTATATTGCTGTTGACGACGAGACCCGCTGTACAGGAAAGCGACCACGTATCGGTGACATTATCTTTTAGTATTGCATAGCCTGCTGTGATATCTAAAGGAAAATAGAGCGAGTTAGCGTATGAATCAACGGTTCGACTATCATATTGATTCCCCCAATCCAAATTGTGCTGCGTTAGATATTCTGGATAAGAACTGCTCACACTTATACTGAGGGTGAGTGCGTTTCCCGTGGGCTTCATACTACGAAGGGAGTCAATCGAAGCATATCCTCCATTTGGAGTAGGAGTAGATGTTCGTATGAGATGACGTACTTCCGATGGTATCGGTTCATGATCAGATACCATAAAAAAACTCGTATTTTCTGTCGTTGAATATTCGGATAAGAGATACTTCCCTACCAACTCTTCATTACCACGAAAATAGCGGATCGATGCTCCTACAATTCTATCTATTTCATTAAAATAAACATACTGAAGGCCATCCTGTACTGTTTTCCAGGTATAGGTATCGGTGCGTTTATGGATGAGAATTGCATTATCGGTGATCAGGAGTAGTGTTCCGTGAATTTCTGAACGATCGCGTTTGATAATGGACATAGAGACCGCTTTGTACTTACGATCTTTATAGTCTTCTACATGCGCAAGTGAGGCGAGAAGTGATACGGGAATCTTTGACGCTACGGATTTGTTGCTTATATGCTCAATATTTTCAATATAATACGCCAAATGTTTACCAATTTCCCGAGTCGAATACACCAGCGTATCACTTAGATTGGTGCGTTTTATTTGAAACACAAGGGTGTCGGAACCACTTGTAAAGGCTCGCACAGCATGTATATGCTTTATCGTATGGAAGAGACGGAAATAGTGAACATCGGTACTATCCATCTCAATTCCTACCCGCGGTGAGAGCACCATTGGCGTGGCTTGTGAAGGAAGAGATCTATTTACCTGCGCAAAGACTACAAAAGGTACACTGATGTGCAGCACGCAGTACACGTAGATAAACTTATACATACGATGGAGATACATGATGTGAAAATGAAAGGATCTATGATATTCTATACTTTTTCATAAATCGCTGCCAAGCCCTGACCTACGCCGATACACAACGAAGCAAGTCCGTAGCGAATGTCATGGCGTTGCATACCGCGAATCAAACTTCCGGTTATACGTCCGCCGCTCATCCCAAGTGGATGACCAATGGCAATTGCTCCACCGGAAATATTAACAATAGAAGGATCGAGACCAAGCTCGCGTATGCAGGCAAGTGATTGCGCAGCAAACGCTTCGTTCAATTCCACAAGTCCAATATCACCAATCGACAGTCCTGCTCTTTTGAGAGCAATTCCCGAAGCATACACCGGTCCTACACCCATAATTCGTGGGTCGAGTCCTGCGGCACCGGAGGCGACGAACCGTGCAATCGGAGTAAGATTATATTCTTTCAATGCCCGCTCGCTTACGACCATCATTGCAGCCGCTCCGTCATTCAAACTCGATGAATTCCCTGCTGTTACACTTCCGCCTTTGCGGAATGCAGGACCTAATTTTGCTAATTTTTCAATCGATGTATCGGCTCTTGGAGTCTCATCCACCGATACAACGACATCGCCTTTTTTATCGGGAATAATGACCGGCACAATTTCATCGGCAAAGATTCCTGCCTGCTGCGCCTTCACCGTCTTTTGATGCGATTCCAGGGCAAATTGATCCTGATCTTCACGGGAAATGTTCCACCGTTCGGCGACATTTTCGGCGGTCTCGCCCATTACTTCGAGCGGGAACATCTTTTCCATCTTCGGATTCGGATAACGCCAGCCGAGTGCTGTGTCGTAGGCCACTAAATTCCCGAACATCGGAGCACCGGACGCATTCTTGGGTATCGAATACGGCGCGCGGGACATAGATTCCACGCCGCCTGCAATGATCACATCCGCTTCCCCGCTTCGGACGGCGCGGGCCGCCTGAATCACCGCTTCGAGCGAGGATGCGCACAGGCGATTGACGGTAACTCCCGGCACCGATTGCGGTAACCCTGCGAGCAGTACTGCCATACGCGCGATATTACGATTGTCTTCCCCGGCTTGGTTGGCACAACCGAGAATAACATCGTCAATTGCTTCCGACGGCAGTCCAACTTGGTCAACAAGGGTGCGAATAATATGTGCGGCAAGGTCGTCGGGGCGAACTTTCGAGAGTGCCCCACCATACTTACCGACAGGAGTACGCAACGGAGCTACAAGATATGCTTGATTCATAAGTAATTAGATAATAGATGGAGTGGAATTCAACTATTGGCGTGCAACAAACGCTTGCAGTTATCAATTCTCGCCTGCACGTCCGCAGGACTCGGCGATAGGGGTAATGCTTTCGTGAAAAAAGTAATTGCCTCTGCATAATTTTTCACTTTTTCGGCAAGCGCTCCTCCAAGAAGCATACCGTCGAGCGTGGGCGATTCGAGCATTAATTCTGCCATTTGTAGAGCTTTATCAATTTTACCGCCTCGGAGTGCGCATTTCACGATTTCTGTATATAATTCCCCCTTGTGAAAGGTAAAATGCTTTTGGGTCAGGGAATTAACATCAATTGTACTCAAGCGCCGCTCCGCTACTTCGAAGAGCTTCTCTTCAATATCCGTCAGCGCCATGATATACTCGGCAAGCGAATTATTACTCATGAGCCGCATGGCACGCTGAGCCTGCATCTTGGACTGCACGGGCTTGGCCTGCAAACGGTAAATCTCGGCCTGGAGAGTCATGATAATCGATCGGGCTTCGGGAGTAATATCGCGGGATTGACTGCTGAGAATAATGTCAAAGTAATTCTCGGATTTACCATAATCCTTTTCTAAAAAGAGAGATAACGCCAGATGCATCCGCACCCACGCTTCGGTAGGATTATTTTTTATCTCAGCTTCGAAATTACGACGGTTACGCATTCGGCGAGCCGGCTTTTCATCCATAAAACCATAATGATGAATCTCAATATCAGAGGGGGTCGGCAGCAATGTCAACTTCCATAAAGCATGATTAATCGACTCGTGAATACGCTCGGAAAACACAAAATTCGGTTCGCGTTTGAAAAGCCGCGTTGACTGCAACGGAATCAGCGAATTCATTAATTTATATGGTAGTACATTCATCACCGTACATGCAGTAGCTCTGTTTCCCTTTTGCATGGCTGCGCGAATACGATCGGCATTTTCCCGCGTGATTTGTTCGTCGGCATCAAGCATGAGCACCCATTCACCGGTCGCATAGCTGAGCAGTTTATTCCTCATCACGCTAAAGTCATCGACCCATGGCTCACTCTCGACACGTGCCCCGAATTCACGGGCGATGTCCATCGTACGGTCGGATGAACCAGTATCGAGCACGATGATTTCTGTGGCAATATCTTTCACACTTGCCAACATTTTGGGCAAGAAGGATTCTTCATTACGAGCAAGAGTACAAACGGAGAGCGTAGGCATGAGTATGTTGTGTTCCTTCTGTTTAATTCCGTACTACCACTATCATATTGAATTTGTTATACGTTGCGCAGGTTTTACAGGTATCGCAACTATCATGTGTGGATAGTACGCTGATAACGCTGATTGTTATGTTTGAAGATGATTTGCAGTGCGATCTCTGTGCATTTGCGTTAATCTACAAAGTTCGCAAGCAACAAGTATACTAACGCGCTGATTAATTGGCTATCTCAGAGATTAATCGTCATTCACTTCAGATGTACATAAATGTGCAAATGCAATTATAATGCCGTTCTCATTGCAATGCCGCTAAATTCGCCTTCACTTTTTCGAGAGATTCTTTAATTCCGACTAATTTTTCCTTTTCTGCCGCAACGACCGCTTCCGGCGCTTTGGCTAAGAAACCCGGATTGTTCAATTTCGCTTCGAATGACTTCTCAAGACCCGCAAGACGTTCACATTCCTTCTGTAAGCGGGCGCGTTCTTTCTCGATATCCACCGTGCCGGCGAGCTCAAGATGCACTTCCACACCACGCATGACGGATGATGACGACTGCTCGGGCTTCGGAAGCTGCACGCCAACGGTAACTTTCGAGCACCGCGCCAGCGTCGCAATGATCTTCGTCTGACTTTCGAGAAACTCAGCATAATCAGCGAGTTCCGTCGATAGTGTCATCGGCAGTTTCTCCTGCGGCTGAATATTCGATGCGCTGCGAAGGCGTCTGATTTCTTCGACAATTTCCTGTAACATCGCAAAGCGTGACTCCACATCTGCCTGAATCTTCGCTTGCTCGGCTACCGGCGCATCGCTTGTCGAAATACTCTCGAAATCTTCACGTTCGGCGATACCAAGCCAAAGCTCCTCGGTAATAAACGGCATCACCGGATGCAAAAGCCGCAGAATCCCGTCGAAAATTTCAAGTGCAAAACCGGAAAGACCTTTACGATAGGTGGCATCTTCGTTGGAATTGAACTGCACTTTCATGATTTCCACATACCAATCACAGAAATCACGCCAGATGAAATCATAGAGAATCTTCGAATATTCGGTTACGCGGTAATTGTCTAATCCATCACTAATTGCCTGAATCGTCGAATGATAGCGCGAAAGTATCCACTTATCGGCCATCGAATAATCACTCTCAGGTAGAACAGCATGTCCGACGCCGGCTTCCTCTTGCTTCATGAGCAGAAAACGTCCTGCATTCCAGATTTTATTGGCGAAATTCCGTCCAATTTCCATCGAAGGAATATCCTGCGTCTGCTCATTGACTTCGAGACGGATATCGAGTCCCATCGGCGCCAGATAAATCATCGTAAATCGTACGGCATCTGCCCCGTATTTAGCAATAATATCAAGAGGATCGGGAGAATTCCCAAGCGACTTCGACATCTTGCGCCCCTTGCTGTCGCGCACAATACTCGTGAAATATACATCCGTGAACGGAATCTGACCTTTGAATTTCAAAGATGCCATAATCATCCGTGCCACCCAGAAAAAGATAATTTCAGGGGCCGTTACAAGTAAGTTCGTTGGAAGGAAATACGACATCTCAGCCGATTCCTCGGTCGTGCCGTCGGCGAGCCAATTCATCGTCGTCATTGGCCAGAGCCACGAGGAGAACCATGTATCAAGCACGTCTTCATCCTGACGGAGTGCTGTCCCTGCCGGCAATCCAAGCTTCGTGCATGCTTCTTCATGTGATCGTGCCGCCGTAAATTGTCCATCCGGCGCATAATAGACCGGAATACGATGTCCCCACCACAA
>JBPOHH010000027.1:0-2712 GCA_052035765.1 Bacteroidota bacterium | reverse complement strand
AGTCGCATCACAATGTAGGAGGTCTGCCCGACCATATGAATCTCGCTCTCATCGAACCTTTCCGCGAACTCTTCAAAGACGAAGTGCGCAATGTCGGTCGCCTACTTGGCATTCCTGAATGGTTTATCGAACGTCACCCGTTCCCCGGTCCCGGACTCGCGATCCGCGTTCTCGGCGAAATCACCGAAGAACGTCTGAATATTCTCCGCAAAGCTGATGATATTTACCTTGAAGAAATTCGTAATGCCGGCTTGTATAGTTCGATATGGCAAGCATTTGCGGTGCTTCTGCCCGTCCAAAGCGTTGGCGTCATGGGCGATGAACGCACCTATGAAAATGTCTGCGCACTCCGCGCAGTGACAAGCACCGACGGCATGACGGCAGATTGGTATCACATGCCGTATGAAGTACTTGCAAGAATGAGCAATCGGATTATCAACGAAGTACGTGGCATCAATCGGGTCTGCTATGATATTTCCAGCAAGCCGCCGGCGACGATTGAGTGGGAGTGATGGAGGTGGAATGGATTGTAGGTTTGTGAAGTCTTACCGTTCAACCATAGTTTGTGTACTTCTAATTTTCTATGTAGGTTTGTATAGACATTGATTCTAACTTTGAGGATTTGGGTTATCTAGGCTTGTTATGGAGAATTTAGAATCTCATCAAATCGGTATATATTTTTGTTCTTACTATTCAATTGAAAATCAGTTTTAACGCAAAGGTCGCAGAGGGTTCGCAAAGGTCGCAAAGTAGCATCGTTGCGGACATTGCGACACCTATCACGCACTTTGCGGTTAATCAGCACATTGCTTATCGTTCTCAGAACAAAATTCAGACAACATTTACGAAAGAACAGCCATGAGAACTGATGCAGTCATCAAGCAAGAAGGATTCAAAGAGCTTTCCACTATGCTTGATTTGGTTGAAGCGGAGCGATTTATAACACTGATCAAGCGCGATAATTTTGACTACACTGAATGGCGAAAAACTCTTTGTGAGGATGAGTCGGTGACATCACTATCAGGCAAGGCCATGAAATCGTGGGACAGCCATAATTCGAATCAATAAACAATGTTACTGGTAATTTCTCCGTTCCTTTTCAAGCCCTTTTGCATCTGCTGAAGGGCTTTTTTGAATATCAATTCTTCATCGAATGAACACAAAACCCGCACTCCGTCGCGAACTCGGCCTCATACAGGCAACTGCCTTAAATATGATCGACATGGTTGGTATCGGCCCATTTGTCGTACTCCCGATTGTTGTGCAGATTATGGCCGGTCCGCAGGCGATTTGGGCATGGGTTGCCGGCGCTGTGCTTGCGCTTGTTGATGGCTTCGTCTGGGCCGAACTCGGCGCTGCAATGCCGCAGGCAGGCGGTAGTTTTATCTTTCTCCGGGAGACCTTTGGACGCGATCGCTGGGGCAAGCTGATGTCCTTTTTGTTCATCTGGCAGACGATTATTCAAGCGCCGCTTGTGGTTGCTTCAGGTGCGATTGGATTTGCCATGTATTTCAATTACTTAGTAGAATTAACGCCCATCGAGTCCAAAATGCTATCGGGCGGTTTAGTGATTTTTATTACGATACTCCTCTATCGCAAAGTCGGTGATATCGGGAAAATATCCGTTGTGCTTTGGGCTGCCGTCCTTGGTACAATGGGATGGTTAATTTTCGGCGGAGCGACACATTTCAACCCTTCACTTGCCTTTACCTATCCAGAGAATTCGGTCGATTTTTCCTGGGCGTTTTTTGGACTTCTGGGTAATGCCACGGTCAAAACGGTGTATTCCTATCTTGGGTATTATAATGTCTGTCATTTGGGTGGTGAAATTCGTAATCCTGAGAAGAATATCCCGCGGAGTATTTTTATTTCCATTATCGGCATTGCTTTTCTCTATCTTGCTTTGAATCTTAGTGTGTATGGCGTCGTGCCGTGGCAGGAACTCCAGAATTCGCAGTTCATCGTAAGTACTTTTATCGAAAGGCTCTACAGTCATACAGCTGCTCTTTATGCTACTGCGCTGATTATGCTTATTGCCTTTTCGTCGATTATTGAGGTGGTGGTCGGCTATTCGCGGATTCCGTATGCATCGGAGGTTGAAGGCGCGTTTTTTAAAGTTTTTGCGAAATTACACCCGACGAAAGATTTCCCGTATATATCGCTCTTAGTCCTTTGTGGAATTGCTTTTATATTCAGCTTGATGTTCAAAATGAAAGAAATTATCAGCGCGATACTCGCCATGCGTATCATCATCCAATTCATCGGCGGCGCTGTGGGTGTAATGCTCCTGAGGCAGAAGTGGTCATCCGATCGCATTCCTTTTAAAATGTGGCTTTATCCGCTGCCGGCTATCATGGCAATTCTCTTGTGGATATGGCTCTTCAGCGCGACGATGTCCTCGACAATTCTCGAAATTCTGGTGACTGTTTGGGGTTTGATAGTGCTTGCAAGCGTATTTGTGGTGTATTTCGTGCAGGCGTATATTCGGGTTGAATTTCCGTTTGAAGCGGACAAGCAATAGTTTTTTTAAACGCAAAGAGGCAAAGGTGCAGAGGATGTACTTTGCGTTCTCTGCGACTTTGCGTTAAAAATCAGCATTGAAGTATTTTAACGCAAAGACGCAGAGATGCAAAGAATTTCTCGCAACTCTTTTATTTATCAATATAATACTCTTTCATGCCCCAGGTACTCGTTCTTAGTCCGGATGATAAT
>JBPOHH010000221.1:0-3579 GCA_052035765.1 Bacteroidota bacterium | reverse complement strand
AAAGCGGTAAATACTTCGGGGGTAAAGTGGAGTCCGGCAGTGGGCGCCGCGACCGAACCGCTCGTGTCGGCATAGACGGTCTGATAGCGAACGGCATCGGCGGGAGTGTCATCGCGCTTGATATACGGCGGCAGGGGAATATGTCCGAAGTGGTCGAGAATATTGGCAAATTCGGAGCCGATGTGCCAGGTAAATTCCACAATTGTCGTGTTATCCGAACGCAGGATAATGGTCGCTGTGAGCTGTACATTGTCATGTTCGGCCGTGAGAATCGTGCCTTCGCGGAGGTTTTTCCCGCGCAGCAGGCATTTCCACTGAACGGGTGACGTGGCATTGAGCGCGACGGGCGGAGGCGTGGCATCAGCCGGAGAAAGCACAAAGACCTCGACCGCGCCGCCGGAGGACTTGTGCATGGGAATACGAGCTGCTATCACGCGGGTAGAATTGACGACGAGCAGAGAATTCTCCGGCAGAAATGCGGGGATATGCTCAAAGGTCGAATGGGTAATTGCTCCCGTTGACGCATCGGCGACAAGGAGTTTACTCGCCGAACGCTCGGCGAGAGGTTCGAATGCAATTCGTTCATTCGGAAGATGATAGACAAATTCCGCAAGGTTGATGTGAGGGATATGCGAGGTCATGGCTTCCTACTTTTTCCCAAGCGGAGACACTAGAAACGGCGGTTTCGGGAAATCGCCTTCGAGCGGGCGAATTTCTACATCTTCGAATAAAATATCGGGCACGATAATCGACGAACCGATATACTGAGCGCCACCGGTCACGAATGGCGAAGCGATAGCCGGAGCGAGGTAGTTATACGCCGATTGCTTCTTGCCAACAGCGATAATATCCTTAAATGCCTGCACCGTAAAGCCGGCACCTTCGCTGCCGCGGATGAGTTCTTCTTTGCCATTGGGATAGACTTTATAGACTTCGAGAAGCGAAAGCTTGGTATCGCCTTGTGCAAATGGATATTCGCCGGCGGTTTGCTCGTACAATGCGGTAAAGAGGATATTCTGATTGAGCACTTTACGAACAATCAAGCCAAATGGCAGGTCACGATCCTTACAGATTTTCATCATTTTTTGGCGTAAGGCATTAGCATCTAACTGTTTGTCGGCTTTTTTCTCCGGCTTTGCGCGGAGTTCAATTGTGCTGAGCATTGCAGCGCCGCCGCGCTGATGTCCGTTGGATTGCTTGAGTTTCTTGGTAGGAATTCGTGAGGTGAGCAGGGTTTTTAAATAACCATTTTCGACGAGATTGACTTGTTGTGCGGGGATACCGTCGTCGTCGATGGTATAGCTGCCGATCAGAGAAGTAGTGTTGAACATTGGCTTATCAGGCGTAGCGACAATCGACAAAAATTCCGGCAGCACGCGTCCGCCGATTTTATTCTGGAATGCGCTGTAGCGGTCTGATTCCTGCATACCACGTTCGGTCAGCGGCGAGCGCTGAGCGACGAGATTCGGCGTAAATACCTGCGCCATAACTTCTGCAGCTGCTTGGTCTTCGAATAACACAGGACCCGAATAGCCATCGGCAAGTGTTGGGGCGAAGGTCATTCGATTAAGCGTTGCAGCCGTTGCTTGGACGGCTTTCATGAGCGAGTCTTTATTTGGGAAATTAGCAGGATTTTGGGTGTAACAAGAATAGACATTGGCAAGAGGCATACCATCACTAGCTTGGGTCGATGCCACAACTTCGAGTCCGGCATAATACTCTGTTTTTTGGTATTCACGACCTTCGCTATTGACATAATAGACGCGTTCCGGGGTGAATTCTACGCCGACACTCGAGGCGGCAATCGAACTATATTCCTTAAAAACAGACGATAAATCCTTGCAAAGCTGACGGAAGTAATTGGCGTCAAATCCTGGAATTGCACCGGTATCGGCGAGTGTTTGCTGCGGCAGGAGTTTGAAGTCCGGCGTGGTATCGGTGCGCAGACGATTCTTGATGGATGCTTCTTTCTTGGCGTAGAGTTCGGCTGCCTGCTTATACGCTGCATCACTGGCGAGCCAGATTTCACGGCGGAGGGCTGCGTAGTCGAGTTCGAGCGGAACGCGGCGATTCTTAAAACCTTCTTCATCGTCCGAACTTCCAAAAAATCCAAGACTTACATCAAAATAATTTGTATTGTCAAATTCCTGCTTCCCGACTCTGATACCGACGGAAAGGGTAGCAGTCGGGCTATGGCGTTCGTGCACTACGCCACCGAGGGAGGCCTTCATATTCTGCGCATCACGCATTGTGAGCGTATATTCAATATAATAAGGACGTTGGAGCGTCGGCAATGCGAGCTGAGAGAGTGAACGCTGGAGTTCGTCCCGCATAGCGCGGGTAATGTCGTCGGTTCCCGCGAGGAGAGAAGTCTGCGCGCCGAGAAGTAGAGCAAAAACGAGAGATATGTGTTTGATGTTCATGCTGATATGGAGATTACGAGATATCATAGTTACTGTAGTTGTAGAAGTACTTTTAAATTTACATTTAATTCATTCATTTCAATAAAATTAAGTTCGCCCAACTTTCCTTTGGCCAGCCCTTTATCAATAGTTGCAATTTTAGATAATCGAATAATGGATGTTTTTTTAATACCATTATGGACTGATGGTTGCAGGACTATATCGGTTGGTTCTTTCCATTGTGTTTGTGTGGTAATAAAGGTCAAGGTACCATCATTCTGTGTTTCAATTAATACGACCGCAGGTCTTAATTTACTGCCACTTAAATCAGTGAATGGGAAAGGAATAAGAAGAATATCCCCTTTATTCATGGAATTTCTCTTTCAAATCATGCAATGAATACAAATCTTCCTCATCACGTAAAAAATCAAAGGCGTCGCTATCTGACACAAGTTGTTGAATATTCAGGAGCAACGATTGTTCTTCGTATTTCATCATGATATATTCGGCAAAGTCTGAAATCTCAGTCGCCTTGTCGTCCGGAAGCCGGTTAATGACCTCTACCGTACGTTCTATAATTGCTTGTCGTGTCATTGGAGTCTTATGTAATTGCTATGATAATATTACGGAATCTGAATCCGTTTTCTCACGAAGCGTTCCTCGCCCAGACGTACTTCGGCTACATAGTCACCGGTGGGCATTCTGCGTCCTTTTTCATCACGTCCATTCCATGTAATTTGATATTTACCAGTAGGTTGGTACATTTTCAGGAGTACGGCGATTACCCGAGCTTGCGGGCTATAAACCACCACTTCAACATTCATGGAGTATTCTACATCGTAGCGAATGACGGGCGAGACATCTTCGGTAAGTCCGAAAAAGGCCCAAATTGACGATAAGGGTACTTGGAGTCCTGCGCCGGCTGTTTTGGGTAATGTGCCGGGAATATCTTGCGAGCGTGCGATATTATAATTATAAGCGGCAATATCCTGACTGCTTGGCTTGAAGTATTCGGGTGGAATTTCTAAGTTTTGACGGGCAATTTCCCAGGGTGACCGTTTGGCTTGCTCTTGTATTGCTGCCCATGCGCTTGAGAACATCCGCGCGTGCTGCTGGGCGAGTGTGCCGGCAGGAATATGGAGCCGCAGTGCTTTGTAATATGCGCTATCTTGTTCGG
>JBPOHH010000129.1:0-9898 GCA_052035765.1 Bacteroidota bacterium | reverse complement strand
TTCAATTTCTGCCGGCAGCGCATGGTATCGAAGTCTATACGCCTGAATCACATGACGCGCTGATTGCCGCCGCGGATGCGATTTGTATTCTCGATCTCAATAGTATCAATCGCATTCAGACGATGGGAGATGCAGTGCTCTCGTCACCAGCCGTGAAAGTGCTCATTGACCATCATCAGAATCCGACAATCGTCGCCGGTGTGATGGTCGTTGATACGGATTCGACGTCGACATGCGAACTCATTTTCCGGATCATCGATGCAAGCGGATTGGGCTTTTCACCGGAGAGTGCGACGGCGATTTATACGGGAATTATGACCGATACAGGTGGATTTCGCTATCCGAGAACCGATGCTGAGATATTTCAAATGGCGGGTAGATTACTTGAGTATGGCGCAGACCCGGTTGCAATCGCCGAGAATGTGTTTAATTCGTCGCCCTTTAGCCGTACTGTGTTGCTTGGTAAGGCGCTTGGATCACTAACATTATCCTACGACGGCAAACTCTCCGTCATGACCGTCACAGCGGATGATTTCCTCCAAACCAATGCCTTAGAAGAAGATACCGAGGGTTTTGTCTCCCACACGCTCTCCATTACCGGCGTCGTCATGGGCATTCTTTTCGTCGAATTTCCCGGGAAAAACGCTATTAAAATTTCCATACGTTCCAAAGGCGATGTACGTGCCAATGACCTCGCAGGAGAAATCAACGGCGGCGGACACCTCAATGCAGCAGCGGGGAGGATTTACAACCTTTCACTCGAAGAGGTACGCGCGGAAGTGATTGAAAAAGCGGAGAAATATCTTCTGTAGTTCTAAAAAATTAGTTGGGTTCGGTTGTGCATACTCCAAACCGTAACTTGCGGACACCCATTGCCGTCCAACCCTCTGATTCTTAGGTAAATTACAAGTAGTGGCCTGTGCAAAATCTTATGGGCTTTATACATAATTCAGCCACAATGCCTTTGAGGGCATCATGGCTGAATTGTTGAAGGGTGAGAAATTACACAGACTATTCAATGCATCACAACAATCGGTGTGTGACGCATACCGGTAGCCGTAGAAATGCGGAGAGAATATACTCCGGTAGGTACGCTGGCTACATCAAGCGTACAAACGCTGCTTTCGACCTTCCATGCGCGTATCGTCATGCCGATGCTGTTGATGAGTTCGAGGTGATTTGCGCCATCAATTCCCGTTATAGTGAAGGATGTTCCCGCCGGATTGGGTGTAATGACAATCTCTTTAGCTGTGTTTTCTGATTCACCGACTGACGTTATCTTTTCATATTTCCATACACTTGCAAGCGCTGTACCTGCGTAGAGTGTGCTGCCTTTTGCATACAGTGACGAGATGTTGAGATGCTGAAGTCCTGTGGTAAAGGTTGCCCAGTTATTACCATTATCCGAACTCATAAAGACGCCTGCACCGCTGCTTCCGGCGAAAATTGTGCTGCCGATTGCTGCCATCGAAGTGATATTTTTGGTTGGAAGACCCCCATTAGCTTCTTCCCAGGTATCACCATTATCATTACTACGGAATACGCCGCTGTCGGAAGTACCGGCAAAAATAGTAGTACCACTTACTGTAAATGAAGTTACATACGTTGGAGTATTCGGCAATCCTGTATTTGCCTTCTCCCAACTGACGCCATTATCCTTGCTTCTCGATACTCCACCTTCCGTACCTGCGAAGAGCGTGGACCCAAGGAGCCCAAGAGAATGTACATATTCATTACCAAGCGTAGTATTTACCGGTGTCCAATTCTCTGCCAAATCGCTGCTCCGGCTCACACCACCCCCGAGCGAACCTGCAAAAAGTAAGTTCTCCCGCGTTACCATGGAATGTACGTCAATATTCAAAAGGTGAATTCGCCCTTCGTTAGCCGCAGTCCATGTATCACCGTTATCCTGGCTGCGGAAAAGTCCGTCGAAGTCGGTACCGGCAAAGACAATAGAGCCAATCATAGCAAGCGAGTGAACCTTCTGATCGGTGAGCCCCTGATTGACCTGCGACCAGCCGGCGCCACCATCAGTACTGCGGTAAATACCTGATGTACTTGTGCCAACGTACAGTACTGCGATATTTCCGGTAAAACAGGTAATCTCGCCGACAAATGAACCGCTGCATTGCTTCCATTGAGCATGCAGAGACGTGGAAACGCAGGATAGTAAACCTCCAATGAGGATCATGCGAACAAAGAGTAGATTAACATGATTCATAAAAATTATGGAAAATAGAGTTAAAAAAATGAATAAGTTGTTGTTGTTGTAAGGGATAAAAACACTCTCACCGATACTGTTTCTGTGAATTATTTCCTACAGTGTAAGCAAATCTAGACACACTGTACCGGTATCGCGGGATTCTCTGATTCTAACGCTCAACTAGCCGAAGATGCAGATTCTATAAGGTTTGGAGCGTGCTTGAAGATTCTCCTTCCTCTCAATATTAGTACAGAAAATGTATGCTTCACGATGAGAATACCGCTCCTCATGGAGGAATGTTCCAATTTCCATGCCTAAACATGTACCGATGCTAGGTGGTGGTGTAATGGTATGCTGTAATCTCAGTTGGAAGTAACACTATGTTCCCGTGTATATTCACAGCAAATGAAGTGGGTAATGTTCCTTGGGAGAGAGCGGACACCTCAATGCAGCAGCCGATAGAATGTACAACCGTTCACTCGAAGATGTACGCGCGGAAGTAGTTGAGAAATCAGGGAAGTATGTGGGGTGAGGGGTAGATAGAATAGCATTAACAAAATCTCCAATCACAGAGTGATTGCACGTTTGTAGAAAATCGAATCCCCATCAGTTCTTCACCCCTCTTGTTGTCGTACTTTCCAACATCGACTATCAGTCACCGAAAGCCGTCCAACGTGATAATTTTTAATGAGATAGAATAATTTGCCATGTCGAAGAATTCTACTTTGACAGGTGATAGTAGAATGGTATATTGCAGAAAAAACAGAATTAGTCAAGATATAAAGCTACGAAAGGTAAATACTGTTATGAAAATCAAGACTTGTATCGTAATTATTGTCTCTCTTCTTTCATTCCAACTCGTCTTATCACAAACGCCGAAACCAATCGGTACAAATTTGAATGAACTCACCTATTACAGTACAGAACTTGTATTTACCGATAATTTCAAACAATCGGCACCATGGATATCAAGCAATGCTGATGGTAGTGGTGATTGGGATACCAAAATCAGTATTCCGTTAAATTCTAAGGGCTATCCTCTAGAAATTCCGTATAATGACGGCGTACATTCTCCACAGAAAATTAAAACATTAGTAGCAGCTCTCGGTGATAATACCATTCGGGGAGTTTATCGATTAAAAGTATCGGGTAACGGTAAAATTCAGCTTTCCGGCGGCGCTTCCGGTATCTATACCTGCCCTGTCGATACTCTTGTCAACGTGAAGTCAGATGTAATTCTCAATATTATTCAATCGATTAAATCTGACCCGATTAATGATATTAAATTTATCCTTCCAAAGTACGTAAATAATTATAATTCAAATATATACACGACAGAATTTCTAGATTTTATCGCCGATTTTCAGATGCTCCGTTTTATGGATTGGACGAAAACAAATGGTTCTGATATCGTCACGTGGTCCGAAAGAAGCGTCTATCCATACTATACCCAACATCAGAAAACAGGTGTTGCATGGGAAGAAGTTGTTGCACTTGCCAACCATACGAAAAAAGATATTTGGATTAATATTCCCCACAAAGCTGATGATTCGTATATCACCAACCTTGCCACTTTACTTAAAAGTACACTCACATCGCAGAGTAAAATTTATCTTGAATACAGTAATGAAGTCTGGAATGGAGCATTCGTACAACATCACGAATGTGCTGAAATGGGCAAGAATTTGGGCTATACGGGGCAAGAATGGGAGCGTGCATGGAAAGTAACTGCCAAGCGCTCGGCCGACATGTTTAGAATTTTTGAAAATGTCTTCGGAAGTGACAGTCAATTTATAAAAGTTATCCCTTCACAGGCAGGTGCAGATGGCTGGCTGAGCAATCAGCTCGTGACGTATTTCAAAGATACGCTCTATAATCCAACCGGTGTCAAAGCGAATGCGATTGCAATTGCTCCCTATTTCGGTGGCGGTATCGCCGATCAGATTGTAACCGAAAAACTTGTCAGTACCATCACGACAAGTGAGATTCTTCAACGCATGCAGAGCTCACTCAAAGAAGCGTATGCAAGGATGGAAGGCAGCAAAAAAACAGCAAATTCACATGGATTGGATTTGATATGTTATGAAGGTGGTCAGCACTTGACAGCTACGGGTAACAATGTAAATAATACAGAACTTACCGCCAAGCTGATAGCTGTCAATCATGATCCCGGTATGGAGAGTTTGTATTGTCAGTATTTTGATACCTGGTATAAAAACTACGGTAGTATGTTCTGCCATTTTACATCGCACGGCATGTATAGTAAATGGGGGAGTTGGGGTGTGAAAGAGTCGATGTTTGATACACTAAGCCCTAAATACCTAGCCCTGCAACGTTGTGTTTTTACCACTTCCAGCGTGTCCGTTGCTGAAAATGAAACAGCAGAATCGTCGATTACGATTCATCCCAACCCAACATCCGGAAGTATTACTTTTTCAGTTCAGGCAAATGTGCGACTCACAAATGCAGCAGGATTAGTGCTTGCCGAGAAAAAAAACACGACAACAATTGACCTCTCAAATCAACCTGTGGGCGTGTATTTTCTAACACTTACCGGCAATAATGGACAAGTACTCCGACACAGTAAAATTATAAAAGAAAACTAGCCGTTCTCAGAAATCTTCAATCACAGAGTGATTGCACGTTTATAGAAAATCGCACCCCCACCCGCTCTTCGACCCCACTTGGGGTCGTACAATTTCTCGCATTCATCCTTGCTACAAACGTTCAATCACGCTGTGATTTACCGTCCCGTCAGGTGCTACACTTGACGTCAATTACTTTTGTTTTTTGTGCTTCGGGGGAACATCAAGAATCTTTCTACGTCGAAAAATCTGAACACCTATTGTTGTAAAACCTAAAGCCAAAATTCCCAAAATTACGCTAGCAAATGGACGACTGGATTCATGTTCTTCATTTATATCTTGTAGGGATAAATAAGTGCTGTTATTCCCTGCAATTTCTATCAGAGATATATGACTATAAAAGTCGATCTGATCCCACAGCGTTAATGGTTGTACTTTCGAGATTTTCTTTTCGTATTCAAGTTTTTCAATTGTCAAATGGATTAGGTCGCCTTTATCGAAATCCTTGGTTAAATCACCATAATATTTTTTAACTAATGCTCGCGTACCTAGCCTAAAAGTAAAAGCATCATACTCTGTTAGTCTAATCTCAATTGATTTCCTTTTGCGATTACTACTAAGTCCTATCTCCTCTTGTAAATGTCCGGTGACTACTGTAAGGTCGTTTTTGGTTAAAGGATTATCTAGATAAATGTATGCTGTACTGAGTAAAAGGAGTATTACGATAATTAAAAATCCGATTGAATATCTTGTTATTTCTCTAATTTTTAATTTTAATCCAAGTTCAACATTCATAGGTTTTTTTATCGGATAGGATATGTTTGGTTTTATTCCCGTCACGTCAGATGCTACACCAGACGTCAATTATTTGCTAAATAAATGCTTGATGAGGAAAGAGATGCGAAAACGTCAAATCATAGAAAGAAAACAATGCCGAATACCCTTTAAGAACCTGAATGATAAGTTGGTACTAATTTGCAGAACGGGAATATTGGCCGGAATAGAAAGTTAAACTTCAAAATCGATGCGTTTTTAATTGTGCAATATTATAAATCGTACTATCGATTAATTGGGGGAGGGTATCGTTTGAAATGTATCCTTTAGACTGATACTTTTTAACTACCAGATTATTTCCAAAACACTCAAAGGACAAATATTCATTATCATCTTCGGAATCAATAAACGTATTAAACTCAAGAGAATCTGTTAAATAGTAGGAACGTAAATCCCCACCAAAAACGCCACCTTCATATGGCTTATAACATTCAATAAATAGCCCATATTCGATTTTGTCTGTATATTGATGGTTGATTTTTTTATACTTCGTAAAGGCACAACTAATTCCCTGCCATAAACATAAAGCAATAAAGAAGCTCCAAATAAGATATTTGATTTTCATTTTCTCTATTATACTAATATCTTTCGACGACACTTTGTACTCTTTAAATTTCTCGACTGTCAGGCGCTACACCAGACGCCAATTACTTGCTAAATAAACACTTGCTGAGAATATTTGCGAATATACTCTAATAGAACTAGTCGACCGGAAACTACTTTACAGTTTTGTTTTTGGTGATTACTAATTTCAGTATAATTGATACTACCAAAACAAGCAAAATATCGCCTATAAATCCTTCCCATAAGAATCCGATCGAAGTACCATGGAAGCCCTTTGCTGAGCAATTTCTGTAGAATAGAAATGGTAAACCAATTTCATTATATCCATCGACTGACATCTCATACTTACCTAGTAAGAAACAGAGAATCAACCAACATATCAATAGATAGGATATAATCTTGTAAAACATAAATGTTTTTCTCGTCACGTGAGGCGCTACACCTGACGTCAATTACTTGCTAAATAAACACTTGCTGAGAATATATGGTAAATATAAATATATACACCTTGTTTTACTGCTGGGTTTTGAGAACCTCGCTTACATGCATCGATTGATGGGGAGTTTAATTACACATACTTCCATATGACTTAGCTCTGAGAGAGTCCGGGCTAAACTCAATATAAAACCAACAACTACTTAATTTACCATTATAAACAGGTTTGCCATTTTCGCAATAAGCATCAACGAAGTACACAGCGCGTATTCCGGTTAAATCTTTTTTAAGTGTAGAATCAAAATAGATTTCATTGCCCTTAATTACCGAATATGGAGTACCAAGGATTGAAGTAACATAATCTAAACTTTTACCTATTATTGGAATGCTATCTAATATAATATCTACCATCTTTGATGAGCGTTTTCTTAGGCAGGTTGTGCTGTCGATATGCCATAACATTAATAATTCATTTACACTTAGACTATCTAATATGCGAATTTGTTCTTCTAATAGTTTCATACCTAGACTGTCATCAGGCATACTAATACTCATATCTACAACATCTCTACAAGCTTCTTGATGAGAAGTCGCAAAGATATTTGTAAATGCAAGCAGAAGAAGAAGCATTATCCCTATTCTATTTTTCATACGTACCGTATTTATTGGGTGTAAAATAGAGCCAATTTCGAATGTTAACAGTGTTGGTCACGACCCATCCCACCTACTCAAACAAACTCTCAATCTTATTCCTCCGAAAACCGGTGCTTTTAGCATAATTCGGTTGCTTGACCGAACAGCAGGTTAGCTGTGGAGAGCGCGAATGGTAAGGAAAATTTTCAAATCATTTCATCATCATCGAATTCTATGGTGAGATCTTCGGTGAGGATTGCTTGACTATTCGCATCTGCATACTGCTTTTTTATCTTGATAAGAATATCCTGTGTGATATCAACTCCACCACCATTTTTGGAATTAGCCAATAGCATCTCATGCGTATAGACCGGACCCCACGGTAAGCCCCACCAACCCAAGAAGAGAGTGAGGAGGGTATATGGGCGGCTGTATTTGGAGAGCATTTCTTTAGGTCGAATGTAATGGGGAGTAGAGATTAATCGGAATGTTTTGGCGATGATCGAAATACAATATGCATAGGCAACGATGCGACCGCCCCTTGAAAGTTCATCATAGATTAGCTTTAAGGATAACCCTTTGGTATGTTTGATGATATAAATTTTCATTCAGCCATTCCCGCAAAATTAATTCTTGCACATGTACGTTTGGAATGCCCGTAACCGAGCTCCACTCTCACTCAAACAAACTCTCAATCTTATTCCTCCGAAAACCAAAGTGCTTGTAGCATAATTCGGTTGCTTCGCGGCCGCGCGGCGTGCGGTGGAGGAATCCCTGCTGAATAAGAAACGGTTCATAGACTTCCTCGATCGTGCCCGACTCTTCGCCGACGGCAACCGCGATGGTATTGACACCCACCGGCCCGCCGCCGAATTTCTCCATAATCGTCAGCAAGATACGCTTGTCCATTTCATCGAGTCCGAATTCATCCACTTCGAGCGCTTCGAGCGCCATTTTTGCGATTTTTTGGGTAATGGTGCCATTGCCCTTGACCTCGGCAAAGTCTCGGTTACGACGAAGTAAACGATTGGCAATACGTGGGGTTCCCCGCGAACGTGATGCAATCTCCATCGCACCGTCATCTTCAATCGGCACGCCGAGTAAATTCGCCGACCGCTTGACAACGGTGAATAATTCTTCGGGTTCGTAGTAATCGAGCCGGTTGATGACCCCAAACCGTGAACGCAGCGGCGCCGTCAGGAGTCCGGCACGCGTCGTCGCGCCAATAAGCGTAAATCTGGGCACCGAAAGCTGTATCGAACGTGCAGCAGGACCCGAATCAATCATGATATCGAGCCGGAAATCTTCCATCGCCGAGTACAGATATTCCTCCACCACGGCGGACAAACGGTGAATTTCATCAATGAATAAAATATCGCCTTCGCTGAGATTCGTGAGCAGGCCGGCAAGGTCGCCCGGCTTTTCGAGCACCGGACCACTGGTTGCCTTGATCTCACTGCCCATCTCTTTGGCAATAATATAGCTTAGCGTGGTTTTGCCGAGACCCGGCGGGCCGGTAAGGAGTACGTGGTCGAGCGCTTCTCCGCGCTTGCGTGCAGCGGAAATAAAGACCTTGAGATTCTCGACAATTTTATATTGACCGGTAAAATCATCAAACGAACTCGGCCTGAGGGTCAGGTCTAATTCTTCGTCGATGGATTTTTCGGGTGATGTAGATTCGGAGCGTGCTGTTTTTGCCATAATGGGAGCTAAGTTTGATGGAACGTCGTTGAATAGTTCTGCAAAATTACCACATTACTTTCATAGTCGTTCACCCGCCGCGCTCTTTTTCGGCAGCAGCTTTTCGGCTCTGGCGAATGCATGTTCCGAAAGATAATTAGGATACCCGCCGGCACATTCCAAACGCCTTTTTGCGGTCACCCTTGCCGTCCAAGCCGCCACCGAATGCGCTGTAATTAAAATTCTACAGAGCATTTGCTCGCCGCCAATAATTTTACTATCTTTACCATTAACCTCGCATATACCCCGACACTGCATGCGGGTCTATTGAAATTGAAGCCCGTTTGAGTTGCTCGAATGTGCCGAAGTTAGTATCCCGAACTCACGTTAATTATACCTATGACAACAGCAAGTACAGAAACAAGCGCAGACCAAGCACACGACAGCGGTCCATTCTATCACGGTACAAAAGCAGACCTGCAGATAGGCGACCTGCTGACGGCGGGTTTTCGGTCGAATTACCGCCCCGAAGTATTTATGAATCACATCTATTTTACCGCCTTGCCGAATAGCGCCGGCCTCGCAGCCGCTCTCGCGCCCGGTGAAGGGCATGGACGCGTCTATGTCGTTGAACCAACAGGTGAATATGAAGACGACCCGAACGTAACGAATAAACGATTCCCCGGGAATCCTACACGTTCATATCGCAGCACCGCACCCCTGAAAATCATCGGAGAGCTAACAGATTGGGTGAAACTCACCCCCGAAGAACTAGCAGATTGGCGCCAAAAGCTGGCGGCTCTGCATGCCGACCCGAAGGCGGAGATTATTAATTGATGGTTGGCAAATTAGGGGTGACAGTTTGCTGCAACTGCATGGGAAAAGAGCTTGCCATATTGATTACTTGTGAAGTATTTCCAACCTCAACCTTGAATCATACATAATACTTCAATGGATACAACAT
>JBPOHH010000142.1:0-5486 GCA_052035765.1 Bacteroidota bacterium | reverse complement strand
GCTGACGGTAAAGTCACCGGATGGATTCAAAAAGTATCGCCGTCAATTATGGGTGAAAATCCTCCGTATCAGGTTCCCTCTCCTTCCCTTACCGGCGGTTCACTCAGCAGCCCTGTTCCCACCGGCGCCTGGCGTTCGGTACAGCATACTGCCGGAGTATTTGCCAATGAATGTTTTATTGATGAATTAGCCATTGCTGCCAAGGCAGATCCGTATCAATTCCGTCGAAGTTTGTTACCGGCAGGACGCCTTCGCGATGTGCTGGATCTGGCGGCTGAAAAAGCCGAATGGACGAAGCCGCTGCCGAAGGGCTGGGGACGTGGAATTGCGTGCACGAACGCATATTCGAATGTCGCTCATGTGATTGAAGTGTCGGTATCAGATATTGGACTTCTGAAGGTAGAGCGCGTGGTAGCTGTCGTCGATTGTGGTATAGCCATTAATCCGATGGGTGTCGAAGCACAGTTGCAGGGCGCATGTGTCGATGCACTGTCGACAGCGCTCAAAGCAGCAATTACTATCGAAAAAGGAGCAGTCAAACAAAGCACATTCATCGATTATGAGTGGCTCCGCATCAGTGAAATGCCGAAGATTGAAGTCCATATCGTCACCGGTAAAAGTTCGTCCCCGCTCGGTATGGGCGAAGCAGGATTCCCGTCTGTCTCTCCCGCTCTCTGCAATGCTATTTACAATGCAACCGGTAAGAGAATCAGGAAATTACCGATTCAGCAGTCGGAGCTTTTGGCTGTCGATGAACCTCTGACGGAGCTTCAAGGCTCAGTCAATGTCTATCCAAGTCCATTTTCCACAACCTTTTCCATTGACGGGAAAATAGATCGCCCGCAGGGAAATGAAATTAGTATTTCCATTCAGAATTTACTGGGCTCCAAGATGATGGAATTTACGGCAGCTATGGCACCGGACGGAACATTTACACAGGAAATTGACTTTTCCCATGCAGCATCCGGCGTGTATTTTCTAAGTGTGCGGAATGGACGTTCGGTGATTGTGAGGAAGATTGTGAAGGAGTAAGCATCTTATTTAATCTGCTTTTACATAAATTTCTTTATAGTATAATTTTTTATTGAATTGTATGAAATCTTATAACACATCCTTCATAGCGTTACGAAGTTTCTGCATTGGCTTCCTTAGCTTGCTTTTAGTTTCGACTGCTCACGCTCAGTGGACACAGGCTGATGGTCTGTATGGTGGAGAGGTATTATCGCTAACTTCGAGTGGAACGACGATTTTTGCAGGTACGAATAGAGGTGGTGTATTTCGTGCAATCGATATAGCCAACAAGTGGATAGCAGCCGGCTTAGCCACTCATCAAGTCAATGCTCTTGCAGTGAGCGGAACGACACTCTTTGCCGGTACGTTTGAAAAAGGAGTATATCGGAGTAGTGATAATGGTGAAAATTGGACTTCAACAGGCCTAAAGAATCAAACTGTTTTTTCCCTTGCTGTTAGCGGCTCGACGATATTTGCCGGCACGTATGGCGGAGGTGTGTATCGCAGTTCAGATAACGGCGGGATTTGGACGCAGGTCAATATGGGTCTCAAGAATAAAACAGTTTATGCTCTTGCCGTGAATGGATCATCGCTCTATGCAGGTACCGATGGTGGAGGAGTATTTCGAAGTACAGATAATGCAGAAAACTGGACGGAAGTTAATACTGGCTTGACAGGTAAAACTATTAAATCGTTTGCTTTTACCGGCACAACACTCTTTGCTGGTATAAACAATGGAGGTGTATATAAAACTAATGACAACGGTGAAAATTGGATTGGATCTGGCTTACAAAATACTACTGTTTGGGCACTTTCAGAATTGGGTACAAAGCTCATTGCAGGCACAAGTACGGGTGCGTATAGCAGCTCTGATCAAGGAGGTACATGGGTGAAAGTAGATACCGCCGAACTACCCAATAAACCTGTGAGAGCATTGACAGTGAATGGTCCTGCCATCTATGCCGGAATATATGGTGATCGAGGGTTATATAGCAGTACTGATTCGGGTGAGAAATGGATTAGTATGGGTTTGCCTAATGAAGTTGTTTCGGGAACTGTCTCTATAGGGGCTAAGGTGTTTTTGGGATCATCCACAGGTGTTTGTTATACTACAGATCACGGAGAAACTTTTCATGATGCTGGTACATTTAAATTTGGAGTTTCAGCACTTGAAGCTAAAGACGCAATGCTTTTTGCAGGTTCTTGGGATGGCGGACTTTATAGT
Source organism: Bacteroidota bacterium (assembly GCA_052035765.1). Classification (GTDB taxonomy): domain Bacteria; phylum Bacteroidota; class Ignavibacteria; order Kapaibacteriales; family UBA961; genus JADJXV01. The sequence goes on along the minus strand of JBPOHH010000142.1, from coordinate 3,250 downwards.
AGTAAGGATGAAGGCAAAACTTGGGACTATGTCGGATTGAGAAATCAGACTATTTCTAAAATTTCTGCTTTTGGAACAGTAATAGCAGTACGTACGAATAGTGGCAGCATATTTACGAGTATAGATAACGGCATAACATGGTCAGAAGATTATCGTGGAATGTCTGATAAATTTGTGATTGATTTTGAAACAATTAATTCTACGTTTTTTGCCGTGACTCTCAACAAAATCTATAGCCGTAATGGGATCGGTAGTGAGTGGTCTACTGTCAATACCGGACTATCAGATATGTATTATGCAGTACTTTTCGGTGACTTTAGTGCACTCTATTTAGCAACTGAATTTAGTGGTGTTTTTCGCTGTACGGAAATTGGAGAGAAATGTACTCCAACAGGATTGAAAAGCAACAATGTTCGTGCGTTTGCCGCCCACGGGAAGTCACTCTTTGCAGGCACAATAAGTGACGGAATCTTTCTCTCTAATGATAATGGAGCAAATTGGAGAAATATAGGCTTAAAGGATCAAAATGTTAGCTCACTTTCAGTGAGAGGTACATCACTCCTTGCCGGTACGAATGGCACAGGGGTCTGGAAATTCGATCTTAACTCATTAAGTACAGAGAATGAAATTACTCAAATTTCCCCTCAGTTCGCTTGCTATCCAAATCCTGCGACTAATACACTGACAATCGACTGCACTTCCCCGCTCTTCAAATCTGCAAACACAATTCATTATACAATTTCCACTCTCACAGGTGAAAAGTTATCGGAATTTGAAAAGGATGAATCCCGATTTTCAATTCCGTTAGGTGCGATGGCAAATGGTGTATACTACCTTATTGCTCGGCAGGGGGTGATGAGGTCGGCAAAGCTGTTTACTGTGATTCAATAGCTCAATTGTAGACCACAGAAATGCGAATCAAGCGCATTTCTTCATTATTTTTATTTGTTTGAGGATTTAATGAAATCTTTCTTTTCATTCAGCAAAACACTTCTAATGGTATGTGTCGGGTTAGTTAGCCTACTTTTAGTTTCGACTACGCAAGCACAATGGACACAATGCAATGGACCGTTTGGGGGTAATGTTATTTGCTTTGCCGTGAGCGGTACCACAGTCTTTGAAGGGACCAATACAGGTGGTGTATTTCGCAGTATTGATAACGGCGAGAATTGGACGAAAGTCAATAACGGCTTGACATATCGATATGTTCAGGCGCTTGCCGTCAGCGGTACGACGCTCTTTGCCGGAACATTTAGCGACGGCGTATATCGAAGTACGGAAAACTCCCAAAATTGGACTGAAGTCAATACAGGATTGACGAATAAGGATGTTCGCGCACTTGCCGTAATCGGATCAACGCTCTTTGCAGCGACATCAACCGGTGGCATATTTCGCAGTTTGGATAACGGGGAGAATTGGACGAACGTAAACAATGGATTGACTTATCTAGATGTTCGTGCACTTGCTGTGAGCGGAACAACGCTCTTTGCCGGGACGTATGGCGGTGGCGTTTATCGAAGTACGGATAACGGTGAGAATTGGACAGCTACCTCCTTAACTAATGTGGATGTTGGCGCGATTGTCGTGAGCGGTACGACAATCTGTTTATCGACATCTAGAGGAGTATATTGCAGTACGGATAATGGCGGGAATTGGACTACAGGTTTGAATCAATATGTTAATGCAATTGCTGTAAGCGGAACGTCACTCTATGCAGGGACTTTGCAGCATGGTGTATTACGAAGTAATGACAACGGGCTGAACTGGACGGAAGTCAATACGGGCATGTCGAATCGAGATATTCGTGCGCTTGCCGTGAGCGGAACGGCGCTCTTTGCGGGGACAACCAGCGGTACATTTCGCAGTACGGATAAAGGCGAAAATTGGATACAAGTCAATACGGGCTTCACGAATCAAGAAGTTCGTGCGCTTGCCGTAAACGGATCGACGCTCTTTGCGGGGACGTACGATGATGGCGTGTTTCGTAGTATGGATAATGGCAAAAATTGGACGGAAATCAATACGGGATTAACAAATAAGAATGTTCGTGCGTTTGGCTTGATCGGATCGACAATATTTGTAGGTACAGAAGCTGGCATTTTTCGCAGTTCAGATAACGGCGGGAATTGGACATCAACAATCCCGGAGATTCTACGCGTTCAGGCACTTGCCGTGATTGGAACGTCTCTCTATGCAGGTGTTTACGGAGACGGCATTTATCGATATAATGAAAACGAACTGAAATGGTCGAATGTCAGTATGGGCTCGATCTATGGATATGTTCAGGCGCTTGCTGTAAGCGGATCTACTCTCTATGCAGGCACTAATGGCGGAGGTTTATTTCTTAGCATAAATAACGGCAATAATTGGACGGGAATCAACACAAACTTGAAGTATCAATATGTCTTTGCGCTTGCCGTGAGCGGCTCGACGCTCTATGTAGGGACATCTAAAGGCATATTACGCTGTACCGATAATGGCAAAAATTGGACGGAAGTCAATAATGGCCTGACGAATCAATACGTTCAAGCGCTTGCCGTGAGCGGAACAACACTTTTTGCAGGGACACGCGGCGGAGTATTTCGCAGTACGGATAACGGGGTGAACTGGATGTCAGTCAATACGGGCTTGACCGATCTAGAAGTTTATGGGTTTGCAGTGAGTGGAAATACGCTCTATGCGGGGACTAATGGCGGTGGTGTTTGGAAACTTGACATTAATTCTTTACGTGCTGAAAATGAAAATGAAAAGACATTATCTCCACACATTACCTGCTACCCAAATCCAGCCAGTAATTCGTTGACCTTCGTCTCCCCTTCCCAACTCTTCAAGTCTACAAGCCCAATACAGTACACGATCACCTCTATGACCGGTGAAACACTCCTTGAAACTGAAAACTCAGAACCTCAATTTACTATTTCAACTGATTTTCTAGGTAGCGGTGTGTATTGCCTCACGGGTCGTCAGGGGCTTCAACGTTCGAGTACTTTATTTTCGATATTTCATTAATATTCATCATTTTACAAAAGGTTGTACCATGAAATCATTTTTTTCTTTTTGGAGATTTTTACTCCTGAATTGCTTAGTGCTAGTTTTGCCAGTTTCCCCTGCTCATGCTCAATGGAAGCAGATTTCTAGTCCTGATGGTGGAGTAATCACCTCCATTTATCAGTATAATTCGATGTATTTTGTTCGTACTCTCAACGGTATTTACCGCAGTACGGACAATGCTCAAACATGGCACAATGCC
>JBPOHH010000190.1:0-3079 GCA_052035765.1 Bacteroidota bacterium | reverse complement strand
CATGCGCTTCTAAGGTTACTTTCGTAATCTCGCGTATGCTTTCCTCATCTTCAACAATTAAAATGCACTCTCCTTTGCTGATGGGAAGTATCTCTTTCGTATCATGTTCCATGAGCCGGCTCCCCTCATTCACCGGCAGGTACAGCTTGAAGGTCGTTCCCTTGCCAAGCTCACTATAGACATTGATAAATCCCTTGTGACTCTTTATAATCGTGAGCACGGTGGAGAGTCCCAGACCGGTACCTTTGTTGATTTCTTTCGTCGTGAAAAACGGTTCGAATATCCGCTCCATGACCACGGGCGGAATTCCCATGCCTTGGTCGGTAATCGTGATGACGATATACGTACCAAGCTTTGCCTCTAAATGCATGCGCACGTATTGTTCATCCAATTCAATCGTTTCCGCTTCGATTTCAATTTTCCCGCCATTCGGCATTGCGTCGCGAGCATTCACACAGAGATTCATCAGCACCTGATGTATTTGGGTCGAATCGGCGGAAATCGTCGGTAGATTCGAGGTGAATTTCGTGTGAAAGGATATGGATTTCGGGAAAGTTTGGGTGATGATTTTCCCGATTTCTTCAATTAAATGACGTACTTGGACGATGGTAAATTCCCCCTCGACCCCGCGGGCAAATGATAATACCTGTTTGATGAGTTCCGAACCTCGTTTGGTGGATGCTCCCAGCATGTGGAGCATTTTTCGGCTCTGCTCATCGGTGAACTTGGTACTCAAATAGCTCACGGAGAGTAATATCGGCGCGAGCACATTATTCAAATCATGGGCAATTCCGCTTGCGAGCGTACCGATACTTTCCATGCGCTGCGCGCGGAGGAATTGTTTCTCGAGCTGTTTTTTCTCGGTACTATCTCTTGATACGACAATTACCCTGATGATCGTACCATGTTCATCTCTGATAACACTTCCCTGCGACTCGATAAAGCGTATGCTCCCGTCGCGAAGAACAAAACGGTACTCAGCCCGCTGTCCGACTCCCGTGCGAACCGTGTTGTGAAAGAGTGTGCGGATGCGGTCGCGGTCTTCGGGGTGAATATCTTCAAAGGAATCCGTGCCTTGCAGTACTTCAGGATCGCCGAGGAGCTTGCTGTAGGATGGACTGTTATAGATTCTTTTTCCGTCAAGATCAAGCACCGCTATCATATCAGCCACATTCTCCGATATCATTCTGAATTGCGCGTGGCTTTCCCGTATCTCTTCTTCTGCGAGCTTGCGGGCAGTGATGTCTTGGAATGCCCCTATAAGCCGAACGCATTTTCCATCCTGAAATTCTCCTTTGCCGAGCGAACGCACCCAGATATGCTTGCCGTTTGCGGTAATAAACGGCACTTCAAGGTCCCATGGCCTGCCTTCTTCCATGCCGAGTTTTACGGCTTCGGTGATTAATGGCCGTGCAGAAGGTGCATAAAAATGAATCGCTTCCTCGATAGTCGGCATCTGTCCGGGGGGAAGATCGTAGATTTTGAAGGTCTGCGGCGTCCAGAACATATCCATCGTCTGCAAATCGATTTCCCAACCGCCGATACTTGCTAAGGTGCCCATCTCCACCAACATCGAATCACTCTTGCGTAATTGCTCCTCCGTTCTTTTACGTTCGGAAATGTCCATAGAAAGTATAAATATCCCTTCTTGTACCGGCTGAATCTTGAGGTCAAAACACCCTTTGCTGCCATTAGGAAATATAAAGTAATTCTCAAATGCCTGAGGGATACGCTCCTCCATGCAGAATCGAAGCTTGGCAAACATTTCCGTCAGTTCAATACCCGAGTACATCTCCATCATTGTATGCCCGATTAATTCTTCGGGTCTTTTCTGACCCTGGAGAGAGGCGATCCTGTTGATATACAGGTACTTCCAGTCGAACCCTATAATCTGACATCCTTCCATTATATCATCGAGTGCATGGAGATGTATCGATTCACTTGATTGATTGGACGAAATGCTCTGCCGTAATGCACTCACTTCTTGTTCTAATTGATGAATAACAGACAAAAGGGAAGTGGTCTCCTCGCTCTGCCGGCTGCTTGCCTCGCCCGCGCTCGCGCGGGTAAGCGGCAGTAAGCGCTTTAGGCACAGCCAAAGTGCACCTATCAGCAACATGTTCACGGCAAGCGAGAGTATGGGGAAGAGCGTGCCCGCATCGGAAGAAACCACGGACAACCGATGATAGGTGTCCCAGATGGCATAGCACAGCACTCCCGATACTATCCAAGAACTAAGGTGTAGTTTTGTGCGGAATGAGAGTTTCATGGTATTGATGGGAATAGAGTATAGAAATAGAATATATGCTCCCTGCTGCGCAATAATAACCGTGGCTGCTAGGCGATAATACGAATTGAATGACCGTAACTGTCTTATTGTAAGGAAGTCAAATAGAATTACCCTTTTGTAGTTAGTAAACTTCAACGTTTTCAACTTTGTTATTGTACAGTGAATTTGAGAGATGTTGTGTTGATTTCAGCGTCGATCTTGCAACTGATTCATCCACCAACACTTACCGCATCACCGGCACCAAGGAAACATAATTATCTGCTCCGTTTGCGACTCTCAATAAATACATTCCATTCGGAATATCGTCTGCGTCAATATCTACGGTGCCATGTCCTGTCGCCCAGTCGATGTGGGTGGAAGCAGTAAAGTCACGCACCTGAGAACCAAGCACAGAGTACAAGCCAACGCGCAATGAAGAACGAAACTCAGGGTCCGCAAAGACCTGTACTTTCGCCTGTCTTGCAATAGGATTCGGAGTAATTGAGAATATCCATGTTCGCGCGAGTCCTTCGATAGAGTTTGTTTCGGCTACGCCATTTGCCTCGCCGGTATATACTACCACGCCTTCACCTAATGTACCCACCCATACATTTCCCTTGCTATCAACGGCAAGACCGTGATTGATAAATGTTTTTAATCCTTGATTGTATGATCTTCCATTTGGCAGTTGAATTTTCTTCCATTTCTTGGTGGTCGTATCAAACTTGGCGAGATAATCATCCCGGAACGTCATCCATTGATTCCCCTTCGCATCTTCTGTAACCGCCTGCCGAAAAAGGGAAAAGGTTG
>JBPOHH010000385.1:0-2971 GCA_052035765.1 Bacteroidota bacterium | reverse complement strand
CATGCGCTTCTAAGGTTACTTTCGTAATCTCGCGTATGCTTTCCTCATCTTCAACAATTAAAATGCACTCTCCTTTGCTGATGGGAAGTATCTCTTTCGTATCATGTTCCATGAGCCGGCTCCCCTCGTTCACCGGCAGGTACAGCTTGAAGGTCGTGCCCTTGCCAAGCTCACTATAGACATTGATAAATCCCTTATGACTCTTGATAATCGTGAGCACGGTGGAGAGTCCCAGACCCGTTCCTTTGTTGATTTCTTTCGTCGTGAAAAATGGTTCGAAGATTCGTTCGAGAACCATTGGTGGGATTCCCATGCCTTGGTCGGTGACGGTGATCACGATATAGGTGCCGAGTTTTGCATCGAGGTGCATGCGCACGTACTGTTCGTCGAGTTCGATCGTTTCCGCTTCGATTTCAATTTTCCCGCCATTCGGCATTGCATCGCGCGCATTGACACAGAGATTCATCAGCACCTGATGTATTTGCGTCGAATCGGCGGAAATCGTCGGTAAATTCGTGGTATATTTTGTATGGAAGGTAATCGACTTCGGGAATGTCTGCTTGATGATTTTTCCTATTTCTTCAATTAAATGACGTACTTGGACGATGGTAAATTCCCCTTCGACGCCGCGAGCAAAGGAGAGAACCTGCCGGATAAGTGCCGACCCGCGCTTGGTCGATGTCTCAAGCATCTGCAGCATCTTTTGGCTTTGAGCATCGGTAAGCTTGGTACTCAAATAGCTCACCGACAGTAAAATCGGCGATAGCACATTATTGAGGTCATGGGCAATTCCGCTGGCAAGCGTACCGATACTTTCCATGCGTTGCGCGCGAAGGAATTGCTTCTCAAGTTGTTTTTTCTCCGTACTGTCTCGTGATACGACAATTACCCTGATAACGGCTCCCTCTTCATCTCGGATGACACTGCCCTGTGACTCGATAAAGCGTATGCTGCCGTCGGGAAGAACAAAACGGTACTCCGCCCGCTGTCCGATTCCCGTGCGCACCGTGTCGTGAAAGAGTGCGCGGATGCGGTCGCGGTCTTCGGGATGAATTTCCTGAAATGAATCGGTGCCGTAGAGTGATTCCGGGTTGCCGAGAAGGGAGCGATAGGAGGGACTATTATACATGCGTTTGCCTTCCAGGTCGAGCACTGCGATCATATCGGCTATGTTTTCTGAGATCATACGGAATTGCTCATGACTCTCCCGTATCGCTTCATCGGCGACCTTGCGGGCGGTGATATCCTGGAATGCACCCATAAGCCGAATGCATTTTCCATCCCGAAATTCTCCTTTGCCGAGCGAACGTACCCAAATTTGCTTGCCGTTTGCAGTAATAAACGGCACTTCAATGTCCCATGGCCTGCCTTTTTCCATGCCGAGTTTTACGGCTTCGGAAATCAATGGCCGCGCTGAAGGTGCATAAAAATGAATCGCTTCCTCGATAGTGGGTATTTGTCCCTGCGGCAGACCGTAGATGGTGAAGGTCTGTTCGGTCCAGAACATATCCATCGTCTCGACATCGATTTCCCAACCGCCGATATTGGCTAATTTCCCAATTTCCGTGAGCATTGATTCACTCTTCCGCAACTGTTCTTCTGCTTTTTTACGTTCCGAAATATCGACCGACAGGATAAACACGCCCTCGGGTACCGGCAGAAACTTCAGGTCAAAGCATCCTTTGCGTCCGTCGGGGAAGAGAAACTCATGTTCGATGATCTGAGGGATGCGTTCCTGCATACAGAGCCAAAGTTTTTCAAACATTTCCGTCGATTCAATCCCCGGATACATCTCCATCATTGTATGGCCGATTAGATCTTCCTTCTGCCGGCGGGCATGATGTGATGCCGTGTCATTGAGGTAGATATAGGTCCAGTCGTATCCGACAATCTGACATCCTTCCAGCATCTCATCGAGTCCACGGAGATGTATCGATTCACTTGCTTGATTGGACGAAATGTTCTGTCGTAATACACCAACTTCTTGTTCTAATTGATGAATAATGGATAGAAGGGAAGAAGTCTCCTCGCTCTGCCTACTGCTTGCCTCGCCCGCGCGCTCGTGCGTGAGAGCCAGTAAGCGCTTTCGGCACAGCCAAAGTGCACCTACCAGCAACATGTTCACGGCAAGCGAGAGTATGGGGAAGAGCGTGCCCGCATCGGAAGAAACCACGTTCAACCGATAATAAAAGTCCCAGATGGCATAGCACAGCACTCCCGATACTATCCAAGAACCAAGGTGTAGTTTTGCGCGGAATGAGGGTTTCATGGTATTGATGGGAATAGAGTATAGAAATAGAATAGGGTATTCTTGTAATTGTGGACACTATCAGTGGTCCGGAAGGTATAAATGGTCTCTTGTCAGGTCGGGCACATCGATTCGGTCTCTCCACCTATAGATGAAGTACCGAGCAGTTCTTTTGTCATGGATAGAGAGTAGAATGCCGGAAAGCAAAAACCGGACAGGAGTTCTGTTCGGTAGAATTAATGCAGCCAATCGACACGTATGGCTACCGAACCACGGTAGCCGGAAATGATGGTCGCATGACAGGGCTATACTGCGTACGTGCCGGTATTTTTCTGATTGTTATGCTGTTGAGCGTGCTCGGAGATGCCTCCCGCTTGTGCAGCCGATGCCTGCGCGCCGATCTTTCTCACCACCAAAAGCCGCGTGCGAAGTGGTAAGCGCGCGGCTTCATCATCATGGGAAGGGGAACTTTTTGAACTGCCGTCGAGGGCAGCTATGGTGAGCTCGATGAACATGTCGGTCAGTTCGTGAGCTCATGAGCAAAAATCGCCGCTACTTCATCGGCGAGGATGAAGTCAACGAGCTTGCTTTTATGCTCTTTGCCGATAAATTCATAAATCATTCGCTTGGTCTTGGCTTGCTCTTTGAGCTGTACTTCATCGGCTACAATCCGGAAATTTCTGCCGCTGATGGTGTGGATGTTGAATGTCGTTTGCATAGAAA
>JBPOHH010000743.1:0-2832 GCA_052035765.1 Bacteroidota bacterium | reverse complement strand
CGCCGAGATATTTGGTCGCTGAATGAATCACGATATCGGCGCCAAGTGAAAGCGGCTGCTGGAAATACGGACTTGCGAAGGTATTATCCACGACCATCATGGCACCGTGAGCATGAGCGATTTCGGCTACAGCCGCAAGGTCGGTGAGCGTCATCATCGGATTCGTCGGTGACTCGGTATAGACCATTTTTGTATTCGATTGCATGGCAGATTTTACTGCATTCAGGTCGGTCATATTCACATACGAAAACGTTATTCCAAAACGAGTGAGGATTTTATCGAAGAGCCGGAATGTGCCGCCGTACATGTCTTCGGCGCACAGCACATGGTCGCCGGAAGAAAGTAATTTCATGAGAGAATCTTCGGCAGCAAGACCACTTCCGAAGGCAAAAGCAGCGATGCCGCCCTCAAGTGCGGCGAGATTTTTCTCCCAAGCGAAACGTGTCGGATTGTGTGTGCGGGCATATTCAAATCCCTTGTGTTTGCCGATTTCTTCCTGCGCGTAGGTCGAAGTTTGAAAGAGAGGTACGGTCACCGCGCCGGTCGTTTCCTCGGGTTCTTGGCCAATATGTATTGCTTTTGTTGCGAATCCTGTGTAGATGTTTGGGTCGTTCATAGATGTATGTATAGTATAGAGTTAATAGCACGCAGATGGCGCTGATTGTTATGATTTTCGCAGATGTACGTAACCAGAGCAAAAGAAATAGGCAAGCAGATGAATAAACGCCAGAAAGGACAGAGTGACGTAACTTTCTGGAATTCAAGCAGATTCATTACCACAATCCCAGAAATCTGCGACAATCATAACATTCAGCGTCATCAGCGTGCCATCTCGGTCTTACTTCACAGCCAAGTCTTTAATTTCCTTGAGTTTATACACGCCTGATGTGTTGAGTTCGAACGTGAATTGCTTTTTCACTTTATTCGAATATGTCCAGATTTCCTGTGCTTGTCCGCTCGTAGCGGGAATATTCTTCTCGACGGTCGTCGGCGCACCATGAAGGATGTAAATCTTTCCACGTTCAGACTTTGCGCCGTCGGGTTCGGCTATTCCCTGAAAATTAAACAGCGCATAATCGACTCTTCTGTAAAACTCAGCCATCGTCGTATTATACACTGACTCTCCAGACGGATATTTTTTCTGCCAATACTCAATCACATGTCTGCGCTTTTCGCTTTCCGAGCCGGAGTTTACCGCATCGAATTCATCATCGGTGAGGATAGTGTACATACTTTCGACGAGATAGCGTGGGTTGCGAAAGGAAATCGGCATATCTTCCCAAAAAATTTCGAAAAGGTGGGTCGCTGTGTCTTTCGTCCCGACTTTGACGATACGGAGCTTATATTTTCCGGGAGCAACCGAGCCGGGAGGAAAGGTGATATCGAGGAATGCAAGAGGGGCAAAAGCAGTCTTTATATCAGCTTTTTCGATTCGGAAAAAAGGCTTTTTACTCGATGAGTTTTTTGAAAAGTCCGGTACAAGATACTCACGGAGTTCCGGCTTGGCAATACCGCTCACCGGTGGAATGGTGCCCCATTCATAATTCGAAGTACCATTGCCGTCGGGCAGCTGTACCGGAACACAGGAATAGGCGTACGAGTCCCCTGCTTTTGCTCCGGATAACGGGACAATTGCACGCACCGTCTGCTGGGCAAAGCGGGCATTACCGCCGGCAACAATTGGCACAACAACGGTCGACGGAGTATCGGAAAACTCGACAAACATTGGTTTGTAAATTCGTGTGGTGTCACTTCGAAGGCTTGGAGTTACCGCGAGGTCTACCCTTTTGATGATTTGATTTTCCTGATCGCCGAGTGTGAGATTTGTTGAGTAGTTACCGAGCGGAAGGGAGGCGAGAAGCGAACCGTACACAAAATCGGTTCGGGAGTTCGACTGAGCATACGTCGCAGCATAAATACTGTCCGTCCATAGCTTCCGATAACGAATAATCCCAATATCATCGCGCATTTCAATAAGGACGAACGGTGTGGCAAGGTAGCTGCCTCGCATAGTTTTAGCGTTCATTGGTACCTGGTGAAAGTCAAGCCTGTCGTACATAATTTTAAACAGTACGACCATTTTTGAGGAGTCCTTGTCCTCGCTGGCGACAGAATGTACTTCGCAGAAAAACTTCTCGCCAAAATTAAAATACGCACTTTGGTCGGGGCGCTGCGGCTGAGCGGAGGTCTGCAATGCAAGCAGCAAGCAGAGAGCACTGAAGAGAAGAGTGAGGTACTGTTTTCTCATAGGGTATTGATTTCTTTTAGGTTAATAAATTTCTCGCTCGAAGTCCTGCAAAAAATCCCGTAATATTACTGCCGCTGCAATCTTATCTTTTGTGCCTTTTTGCTGCCGTTGTTTTTTCTTCATACCACCGGCAATCATCGTTTGAAAGGCCGCTTGCGTCGAAAACGACTCGTCGTATTCAATCACCGGAATTTCAATCTGCCCGCGCAATTCTTCAATAAACTTCTCAATTTTCTTGACAATCGCCGACTTGGTGCCATCTTCCCGCACCGGCACACCGACGACGAGCGCGCCGAGACGGTCAAAAGCGACCATGCGCCGAACAACATCCCACAAATCCGGTGCATCGGCAGCGATAATTTCGCGCGGTGAGATGGTGATGTGGAGTTCGTCCGTCACCGCCACGCCAATGCGTTTCGTTCCATAATCAAGTGCGGCTATTCGTTTGCCTTTCAATGGCGGAAGCGTAGTTTTCATGGCGGCAAAAATACGGAATTTTGGGTTCGGTTGTGCGCACTCCGGGCCTCGCCTGCGGGCACCCGTTGCCGTCCAAGCCGCTAATTGAGCACTTTGTGTAAGTTGTT
>JBPOHH010000672.1:0-1675 GCA_052035765.1 Bacteroidota bacterium | reverse complement strand
TCGAACAAAAATGGAACTTCAAACAATTGTTTTGGGCATTGTTGGCTTCCATTGTACCCTTTGGTACATTTTGGGCTGATAAAAAACTCTTCAAACCGATGCAAGATACGTTAAATGAATAATGATGCCCGCTTAATCTGCGTCCGGTCGGTTGCTACAACCGACCGTAAACACCTTCCGCTGAAACGTCTGCACGGAGTAGATCGGTGACGGGTGATTTGAAATTTTGGAGGTAGAAATAATCCTCAGCAAGTGTTTATTTAGCAAGTAATTGGCGCCAGGTGTAGCACCTGACGGAACAGGAATAAAGTATTGGTTTCCGCATCAAAACATCTGATAGCTCCATCGGAGCGATATCGTAATAGAAAATGAACGAAACGTAGAAATAAAGCTCCGGAGGAGCGACATACATACGATCAATCCACCAACTATTTCGCTCCGATGGAGCTTTTATGAATTAGTGGACGTACTTTCTATTACTATTTCGCCCTTATAGGGCTAAAGAAATGAATTATTACCCCTCGAAAATTTGATGCGGAAACCTAAATAACGCACGCTAACATCTACATATCTCTCAACTATTTATCCATTATCCAAAACAACATTATGACATTTCTACCATTGCTCGGAATTCTCGTGCTGATACTCTTATCCGGCCTCCGCATCGCTCAGGAATATCAACGTGCTATCATCTTCCGGCTCGGTCGGTTTATTGGAATAAAAGGTCCCGGCTTGTACTGGCTCATCCCGTTTATTGACCAGCAGCAGAGGGTCGATATGCGTACCAAAACCGTCGATCTCGAACAACAAGAAACCATCACCAAGGACAGCGTGACAATCAAAGTCAATGCAGTACTTTGGTTTAGAATTACCAGCCCCGAAGCCGCCATCATCAAAGTCGCCGACTACAACAAAGCCGTCTATCAATTCTCCGTCACCGCACTGCGCAATATCATCGGTCAGCATTCACTCGACGAAGTGCTCAAAGGGCGTGAGCAGATTAATGCAACCTTGCAAAGAATAGTGGATACGACGACCGAACCCTGGGGTATTAAAATAGAAATGGTCGAGATGAAAGATGTGGAAATTCCCGAAGCGATGCAACGCGCAATGGCACGCGAAGCCGAAGCGATCCGCGAAAAACGCGCGCGGATTGTAAAAGCCGAAGCCGAACTCGAAGCATCCATCAAGCTCACCCAAGGCGCTAAAGAAATGGAAGGAAGTCCGATAGCCCTCGAGCTCCGCCGCATGCAAATGCTCTCGGAAATCGGTATTGACAACAACACGACGACCATCGTGCTCGTACCCTCCGACTTCACCAATGCCGCCAAAAGCTTTACAGAAATGGTGAATTTGAAGAAGAATGAAGGGTGAGTAATCGGGAAACTCATAGCCCACGGTTTAAACCGTGGGCTATTTTGTACATATAAACTGTTATCTTTGTATAGTAATTACAAATTATTCCTGTCTAATTTTTCATACTGTTATAGGTGTTATATGAAAAATATAATCCTTCCTCTTTTCCTTTTTGTCTTTCTTTGCGGCTGCGGAGATAATTCGACTTCCCCTTCTTCTCCACAGATCAACATAGGAGCTGAAGTCAAGCTAGTGCAGCAAAGTATTAGTTCATCCGGTGGAACGATTGTGGTCAATCGTCCCGGAGATTCCCTGAATG
>JBPOHH010000755.1:0-16187 GCA_052035765.1 Bacteroidota bacterium | reverse complement strand
CGTAAAGGTGTCGATTTGTCCGGGCTTGAGTCCGCCGGACGTTGTTGAAGATGAAGTTCCACCCATTTCAAAGATCACGACTGTTTCATCATACGCGGCTGAAATCGCTGTTACAGCAACTAATTGAAAGGCCCCGATAGCAGAATATTGAGGCCATGCAGCAACGATATATTCCCTACCGAGCGCGCTCACCGGCAAGGCGAGAAAACCGTCGCTGGTGTAATTGTACCGGGTGACGCCATAGGCAATAATAGGTGCTTTTGCGGAAACGTGGACTGCAGCGCCACTATAGACACTATCCGGCGGAGCAGAACCACTGCCCCGTTTGGTAAATGGCTGTGCAATACTCGTTGGTATTACAAACTCAGCAGCATCATTGGCGGCAGCTGCTTTGGTCATCTTCCAGCTTTTACCCGGCACTTCGACTGTGACAAGTTGCTTGACAGGCGACATCACAAAGACGCGAATGCTGTTTTCATAACCTGCAGATTCCTCTTCATAGCACGGCGGGAACGAGAAATAAAAGTCAGTACCGGCATTGGTCGGTGACGTTAGGAGGGAAGCTGCGTTCTGAACTGATTGTACTCTCGTCGGAGACTGCGCCGAAAGCACCGCCGTGCAGATGAATATTGATGCGAAAAATGGAAGGAGATATTTCATAAAAAATGTACAAAATAAATGAAAGGAATGCATTTCAAATAGGTATGGTAATCTTGTGAGCGTAAGGGTACTATGTCGGCAAGTCTACCACCATGTGCCATTCAGAGTGTGGTACTCTTCACTCTGAATGGCATGATGGTATGGTATAAATCTTGGAATGGAAGTATTACTTCACAATCACGACGGCTTTTTCCTGCGAGAAATTCCCGGAGACCATGCGCACGATATACGAGCCCGTACTGAGCGATTCTACCGGAATACGCACCTGATATGTTCCTGCGTCAAGTGCTGACTTCGCCAGTGTCGCTACACGTTCGCCGGTGGAGGAGATGAGGGTAAGTTCTGCAAATCCATGTGATTGCATCGCAAATTCTACAACGCCGCCACTCAATCCAATCGGATTGGGACTAATACTGAGTGCGAATTCACCGCTCGATGAGCCGATTCTGTGAATATCTTCCTCGACACCCACCGTGGACGTATCGATAGCCGTGCCGGTGAGCTCAATCGTGCTGTCGAAGCCAAGAGCATCGCTGGAAAACGTAATTTTTGCGGCGTATGTACCTTTGACCGTGGGCGCAAAATCAACATGAAACGTGACAAGCGCGCCGGGCTTGAGGGTATAAGGATAGGTAATATTCCAGTCTTTTGCTTCGAATGGCGTGTCTTTCAGCACTACGGAATGGTCATCACCGGTGAGTGTGACGTTTAATTTTCCGGTGTTTTTGAGGTTAATATCGCCGCTTTTTGTGAGGGATTGTAATGGATGCGTAAGGAAGTTATAATTATCAGCCGTAATGGAGGGAATAGAAATTTCACCGGTAACTCCATTCACATAACTAAACATACAGGTGTCACCGATGCCAATCGAGTCGCTATAGATAGCACTTGCACTGCCGGAAAAAGTAAGAAGTATATCTTTTGTTGCGCCGGGAGCGAGCACGAAGGGCAGCGATACTGCCTTGTCAAGGGCGAATCCCTCCATTCCGCTTTTGAGTTCAAGTCGGGTAACGTTCATAGGAGTAGATCGCGTATTGCGCACGGTGACCGTCTTGGTGGCTTGTTGGTCGGGGCGAAGAATTCCAAAACCGGACCCACCGGCGAGCTCAAGAGAGGGAAGTGATACTTTATATTCGACGACAATGGTTGTGTCATTCCCACGGCGGTCGGCAAATCGGATAACAGCGCGGGCATTTTTCGATTTATCAAGTACTTGTAGCGACCAGTCTGTTATGTCGGATTGTCCGGCGATATAGGGTGAGAGCGTGCCGTAGGTGAATTTATAATTCGTATTTGTCGAATCAGCTACAAGAGAAATTAGTCCCAAATTCGAACGTTTGGCAGCATCGGTCGGGAAATCCTGTACAGTAGCATTGCGCACTGATCCATCGCATTCCTGCACCCATGTCGATACTTTCGGTATGCTTGAGTCGGGCACACCGATATTACCGACAGCAGCACCAATTGGGAAGCCATAGGATTCATAATTAGAAAATCCATATCCATAGCCGGCAATCGGAGAAGCGGCACGGATACGATAGACGCCATCGCCGGGCAAGGTAAGCTGTTTGCAGGCATAAGTGTTGCCATTCACCGGTACGGAAAATATCATTCCCGGATCTACCCCAAATACATTTCTGAGTATTTTCCATTCAAAGACGCCATTGACGACCGTTGCGAATTCAAGATCGGTGGGAATCGTGCTATCGGCTGCGACCTGATAGACCAAATTTACAAAATGATTCTTGAAATTATTGGTGTCACCTTTCGAACCCGGAGTACAAAAGACAATTTCTTTCTGATACTGTTCGAGCGGTGTGAGTACCATTTGGAATGGGTCGGATGATACATTATCATCTGACTGACCGGTATTATACTCAACGACGTAAATTGGCTTGTCTGCTGAAATTACCATCGACCGTGGAACACCGTCACCAGCGCGGCGCTCGATGTAGCCGTCATCCTGCTTACCGGATATTTTGGGAATGACGAGCCATTGCTGTCCGTCTCGGAAGACCTTGGTGTTTTTCTCTTTTGCAAAAATGCGGATATAGGGCATCTTTTTCCTGCCGAAAAATGGCGTTACATGATATTCCTTGCCCCAGGTGTAGGTCGGTAATTCCATTTCAGACATATAATCACACCATGGCACACCGCCGGGGACATTGGCGCATTGATTCCCCGAGACCACTCCAACCGGATAGTTGGAACGTATTGTACTCCCTGAAATATCCTGAATATCACCATTACTGGCGAAGCAGAGTACATCGCCTTTGCCCATAGCAAAGGTAATGGTCTGCCCGGGCTTGAGCCCGCCGGAAGTAGTGGATGCAGAATTCCCGCCCATAGTAAAGATGACCACCGTGCTGTCGTATGCGGCTGAAATAGTAGTCTCTGCAACTAATTGATACGCGCCGATAGCAGTATATTGAGGCCACGCAGCAACGATATATTCGGTACCAAGCGCGCTCACCGGCAGAGCGAGGAAGCCGTCGCTGGTGTAATTATACCGTGTCACACCATAGACAATTACCGGCGATTGCGAAGTGACATGCACTGCAGCGCCCTTGTAGACAGATTCCGGTGGTGCCTTTGCACTTCCTTTTTTGAGAAATGGCTGGGCAATGTTCGTTGGGATAATAAATTCAACAACGTCATTCGCTAATACCTCCTTGGTCATGGTAAATTGCTTTCCTGCAACTTCAACCGTAACCGCCTGCCGAACGCTTGAGGCGACAAATACGCGGAGATTATTATCATAGCCGGCGGACTCCTCTTCATAGCACGGCGGAAACGAAAAATAAAAGTCCGTACCGGCATTCGACGGCGCTTTGAGCATACCGGTCAGGTCTTGAGGAGATAATACTTTTTGGGGAGACTGCGACAGAAGTGCCGTCGAAAGGAAGAGAAAGACTGCGAAATAAGCGTACAAACGTTTCATGGAAATATCCTCCATAATTACGTGAAAAAACATAGGTTAATTAGTTTATAAAGTCAACTTACGAATTCCCCGAAATACATGCAAGAAAATTCTTCAAGTGTCAGGTTTTTTTGACACTTCTGAGAGATTGGAGACGATTGTGAAAAAGCTCAAAAAAGGCGGGTCTGAAGGGTGATGAGGCGTGCAATTAAGAGCGAAAAAAGAGGCGATTATTTCGCCGGTAACCTATTGGAATATATCGTGAAATTCAATTCAAACAAAAAAATCGCCTTGCTGAAATTATCAGCAAGGCGATTTTACTAGAATACTAAGCGGTAGCTTATGCGCCGACCGGATAGACAGAAACTTTAAGACGGTATTTGTCTTTACGTTCGAATTTCACTGCGCCGTCGACTAATGCAAAAATTGTGTAATCTTTGCCGAGTCCGGTGCCATTACCGATATGGTAATGTGTGCCTACTTGGCGAACGATGATATTGCCGGCTTTGACTACTTCACCACCGAATTTTTTGACGCCGCGTCTCTGGGCATTAGAGTCGCGACCGTTCTTGGTAGACCCGCCACCTTTTTTATGTGCCATGATACTTCTCCGATAAAATTATATTGAATAGTTGCTTAGTTAGGATTGATGCTACTACAGTAAGCCACGTAATTAGAGGCGGATAGCGTCAATTTTGATTTGGGTATATTGCTGACGGTGACCGTTCATTTTTTGATACCCTTTACGGCGTTTTTTGTGAAATACGAGCACTTTGTCGCCTTTGCCATGTGCGAGAATCGTCGCTGTCACAGACCCTTTGAGGTGTGGAGCGCCGACTGCCGGACTTGATTCTTCACCACCTGCGAGGATGGTTGTAAATTCTACCGTTGAGCCAACTTCACCTTCAAGCCGTGCTACGGTAAGGGTTTGTGCCGGCTGAACATTGTACTGTTCTTTCGAGATTTCTACTACTGCAAACATGATTGTATCCAAAAAATTGAGGTTTGTTCAAAATTGTGAGCCGCGAAAATACGGCTTTTTTCCAAAACCGCCAAACATCAAAAATAATTAGCGTGAATTATTTATCGATAATGCTGATTTGGCTGCAGAAAATCCACTCTGAGAAGCGCCTTCGAGCGTGGCGGGGAGCCCGGTCGCCGTCCAGTCTCCGGCGAGAAATAAATTAGGAATCGGCGTCTCCGGCTTCGGTCGGATCGGCTCAATTGCCGGTGACGCCAGAAAAGTTGCCGATTTTTCTTTAATGACTTTTGAGGCAAGGAGCGTTGCTTTTCTTGCTTTCGGGAATGCTGCGCGTAATTCCTTAAGGCAAGATTCTACAACCACATCCGCCGGAATATCGACGAATTCATCTCCTGCGCTGACCGTCAGCGACAGATGCTCGGGATAGGCGCTTATTGCTTCCTTCGTTGCCTGCGCCAGGCGCCGCCGATTAAAAATCCACTGCGTTTTGGTGCCGAGCATAGCGGCAAAGTCGCCGTTGAAAAACGGAAGGTCGAACCACAAATACACCGACACAATCGGTGAGAACTGAAATTGTGGTACTTGTTCAAATTCTTTTGCCTGTTGCATCTCGGGCGGGAGCAATCGTAATAATTGTCTCGGGGGAATCGCCGCAATCACGCGATCAGCGGCAAAGATTTCTCCTCGCGAGCTCGTGACGGAGTGAATAGTTCCATTCTCAATATCAAGAGATTCAATACGGGTATTCAACATAATTTCTCCGCCGCGCTCGGCGAGCCATGCATTGAGAGGTGCGAACAGCTCAGTGAGGCCAACCGACGAAATAATAAGCTGCCCTGCCCGACGCCCACCGAAAAAAGCGCGGCGCATGACTTCCAGAAGGAGCGATGCCGAGGCGATATCGGGCGATGCATTGAGTGTGGCGAGGATGATTGGCGTCCAAAACCGGTCGATCATTTCGGGTGTTTGGTCATAGTAGTATAAAAACTCGCGGGCGGTTTTGCTGCCGGCAGTTGCAGAGCCGATTTGCATGCGGAGGGCGAGCTCGAGTGCGCGCACTTTGGAGAGCCAGGAAACGTGTTTGAGATTGAGGATACCAAGGACAATTCCGGCTTTACCGGGCAGATGTGAGGTGTCGAGGGTGTCGCGCCTGCCGTCGGGGTCAATAAATTGTACATTGAGTGCCGACTGCCGGCGAAGAAGGTGGGAAGTGCCGAGGGTGTCGAGAGCAAAGAGGAGAGATGAATAGCATCCCATAAGAACGTGCTGACCATTATCGATGACTTCGCCGGTGGTGGTATCGGTAAATGATCGTGCTCGGCCGCCGAGGTAACCGCTTTGTTCTACAAGTACTACTTTTTTTCCTGCAAGCGCACACCCGATAGCTGCCGAAATCCCGGCTACGCCTGCACCAATAATTATCCATTTCCGTTCGTCGTGGGGCATCTTTGTATTCTGAAAGTATCCGTTTTGTTCATCGAAAAATTATAAAAGTCAATTATTTTGAACAAATTTATTCCTTTTAACGCAAAACATCATTATTTTTGCACCCGATGAAAGCGGATGTGGCGAAATTGGCAGACGCACTAGACTTAGGATCTAGCGTGGAAACACATGGGAGTTCGACTCTCCCCATCCGCACTTTCCCCCTTCAGAAATCAGCAAAATCATCATTCCTGAAATGAACTTGCCTAATTCCCGACTCGATACAATTACTCACAGTAGGAATTACACAATTACGCGCTTTTGAAATTATACAATTTTGAAATTATACAATTTTTAATTTTCTTCTAAAGGATATTTGATTGGAAACGAATTTTATTACAATTGATGACTGTACGCAAGAGGTGGAGATCACGCTTTCCAACAGCGAGCTCCAGCCGTATTACAACAAAGCATACGCAGAATCCGCAAAATTAATCGAAGTACCCGGCTTTCGTAAAGGGAAAGTTCCCCTGCCGATTATCAAGCAACGTTTCGGACGCTCCATCGAAAATGAAGCATTAGAAAACATTGCAAATGAAGAGTTTACAACAATTGCACGTCGTGATAATCTTACGGTGCTCGGTAATCCGGCTCTCCGCGATATCCGCAAAACATCGGCAGGAATCACCTTTGTCATCCGCTATGAAATGATCCCGCAATTCGAGCTCGCCAATTATAAAAATCTCAATCTCGTCAAGCCAAGCTATGAAGTAACGGATGAAGAAGTACAAAATCAAATCGATGAAATGCTTCTTCAGGCAGGTACATTCGAGCCGGCAGAGCAAGTGACGGACTTTATGCATGTTGTGACGGTGAAATTCACGTTGCTCGACGATGAGACGAATATGCCGATTATCGGCGAAATTCCACACGAGGATCAGATTTTCCTTGAAAATGAAGACGTCGATGATGATTTGAAAAATTCACTCATGAATACCCGTGTCGGCGATACATTTAGTTATGTAGCTCCGGCAGAAGGCGAGCAGGACTTACCGAAGCGCTATACATGTACCGTAATGATTATTGAGAAAGTCATTCCGCAGGAATTTACCGATGAATTTGCGATGACGTATTCAAAAGGCAGAATGGAAACAGCAGAGGCACTGCGCGCTGACTTAAAGAAATTCCTCCAGAAATCCCACGAAGATAAAGCCCGTCAAGCCATTGAAAATCAAATATTTGATATTCTTGTCGATGCACACGACTTTGCGGTACCGAATACACTGGTACAGACAGTCGGTCAGGTGATGTTTGACGATATGAAGAAGAGAATGGGGAATAGTCCCGAAGTAAAGAATATGAAAATTCAAGACTTCAGCGATTTTCTCATCGGTCCTGCTACCCGGAATGCACGCTGGGAAATTATCTATAATAAAATCATCGAAGATGCCGCACTCGATATCGCTGAAGATGATTTGGAATCATACTATCAGGTGTATGAGAAAAGCGGTGAGAAATATACCCGCGAACAATTGCGCGAGTATTTCCTTTCGGAGCAACGGATTATCGGGCCGATTCTCATGAAAAAAATGTACGATCATGTGATCGCCGAGTCGTTGATTACTGAAATTCCGCTCAAAGATTATTTACGTCAGGAAGAAGAACGCCGTGCAATGCTTGATGGGCAGATTCCGATTTCATTAGGCGAGCACGATCACTCACACGAAGGGCATGACCACTCACATGAAGGGCATGACCACTCGCGCGAAGGTCACAATCACTAATTATCATAATTATAAGGATGCACTATGAGAAACCAACTCGTTCCGATGGTGGTAGAGCAGACTTCCCGCGGGGAGCGCGCCTACGACATTTATTCCCGTTTGCTCAAAGAAAGAATCATTTTTATCGGTACACCGATTGATGATTATGTGGCGAGCTTGACAATTGCGCAATTACTGTTTTTGGAAAGTGAAGACCCATCGAAAGATATTAATATTTATATCAATTCTCCGGGTGGAAGCGTGAGCGCCGGGCTGGCAATTTACGATACAATGCAGTTTATACGTCCCGATATATCAACGATTTGCGTCGGAATGGCTGCGTCAATGGCGCAAGTGCTTCTCTGCGCAGGTACAGCCGGAAAACGCTTTGCTTTGCCGAATTCGAGAATCATGATGCATCAGCCGCTTGGCGGCACGCAGGGGCAGGCAAGTGATATTGAGATCTATACCAAAGAGATGCTCCGTATCCGTGAGACTCTCTATGCGATTATCTCCAAGCACTCTGGCAAGGATGTTGCTACAATTATGAAAGATGCCGACCGCGATAATTATATGGATGCGTCGCAAGCTGTAGCGTATGGCTTGGTGGATCGAATATTAGAACGGAAGCCGGATTCAGAACCGAAAAAAGAAAGCTAAGCGCTTTTGAATTATAGTTTTAATCGAAGGGGCAGGCGAGTAACCTGTCCTTTCTTTTTCTCTTACAGATAATTATTACGATATTTCCTGCATGAAAAAAGACCGTCAGCCGCCTTTCCAAGAGCCAAGTTGTTCATTTTGCGGACGCACTTCGAGTGAAGTCACGAGTTTTGTGTCCGGTCCTGAAGTATATATATGTGATATTTGCGTGTATAACGCAGCCGATATCCTGCGTCAGGGTGCCTTAAGTAATTCCAAAACAAGCAAAAAAGGTCCGAAAACCCTCCCGAAGCCCTCCGAAATCAAGCTCCATTTAGATGAATATGTCATTGGTCAGGACAGCGCAAAGCGTGTCCTGTCAGTCGCCGTGTATAATCATTATAAGCGTATTCAGGCGGGTGATTTGCTCGGTTCGCTCGCGGATGTGGATATCGAAAAAAGTAATATCCTGCTTGCCGGTCCGACGGGAACGGGGAAGACGCTTCTTGCGCAGACACTTGCGCGCGTGCTGGATGTGCCGTTTGCTATCGCTGATGCCACGACGATTACCGAAGCGGGCTATGTGGGCGATGATGTGGAATCTGTGCTTGTAAGTCTCTTGCAAAATGCTGATTACGACGTTGAGCGTGCCGAGCGCGGAATTATTTATATTGATGAAATTGATAAAATATCCCGCCGGAGCGAATCATCGAGTATCACGCGAGATGTATCGGGCGAAGGCGTGCAGCAGGCGCTTCTCAAAATTTTAGAAGGCACGATGGCGAGCATTCCTCCCAAGGGCGGGCGCAAGCATCCGGAGCAGTCGCTGGTGTATTTGAATACGAAGAATATTTTGTTTATCTGCGGCGGTGCTTTCGACGGAATTGAAAAAATTGTCGCACGGAGAATGAATTCAAAGACAATCGGCTTTCACTCCAATGCACAGAAATCTGTCGAAGAAAGTTATGAACTGCTCAAGCATTTAGAGCCTGAAGACCTTATTCGGTATGGATTTATACCGGAGCTTACGGGGCGCTTGCCGATTATTGCGCCTCTTGCTCCGCTGACGGATCAGGCGATGCTTGATATTTTGACGAACCCCAAAAACGCGCTTGTCAAGCAATACCAAAAGCTATTTCAGATGGAAGGCGCAGAATTGCTATTTCAGCGTGACGCATTGCTTGCGGTGGTCGAAAAAGCGCAAAAGCGGAAAACGGGAGCGCGTGGATTGCGGGCGATTATGGAAGAAGTGATGCTGCCGGTGATGTATGAATTGCCTGACAAGACGAATGTGCGAACCTGTGTTGTCACTAAAAGTTCGGTCGAGTCCGGTGCAGAGCCGGTCTTTGAATACGCTGCCGAGCATGTTCCCGCCCGACAGACATCGCCCAAAATTGCAGATAGTAATTAACGGGTGAAACCTACACTATAAAGCAGCAACTATGAAATTTATAAGATTAATAATAAATTTCTACCGTAAAGATTTTAAAGGTAAAATCTACCTGTCTCAAGGAAATAGTCTCTCATCTGACAAGCCGCTAATCGTGCGTATAGCCGACTCGCGGCTTTTTCATGATGCGGTGATTGCCGTCATTCTCGCCTCTGCTGTTCTTATTGGTTTAGAAACCAGCCCCGAGCTTTATGCTGCTCACCGTACACTTTTTTATGATTTAGATCAGGCGATTTTGGCATTTTTTGTGGTGGAATTGCTGATAAGGATTATTGCCGAAGCGACGAAGACCGACGAGAACGGTAAGAGAGTCTGGTATCGGTTTTTCCTGGATCCATGGCATAATTTCGACTTTGCGATTGTATTTATTTGCCTGCTTCCGGTGCATGCAGCGTTCTTTGCCGTGTTGAGAACAGCACGAATATTACGAGTATTTCTACTTATAGATGAGCTCCCCCGGCTCAAGCTTTTGGTGGGTGCATTGCTCAAGAGTCTGCCGTCGATGGGATATGTGTTGCTGTTGCTTTTGCTGCATTTTTACTCCTATGCGATTATCGGGACGGATATTTTTGGGCGGCATAATCCCGAGAAATTCGGGAATTTGCCGACGGCGATGCTGTCGCTGTTTCAGGTGGTGACAGGTGATGACTGGACATCGATTATGAAGAATGAAATGCAGCTTGCTTCCGGGTATGAGCAGATTGGTATTGCTTTGTATTTTGTAAGCTTTATCATTCTTGGGGCGATGATATTTCTTAATTTGTTTATTGGTGTTATTACCTCGGAGATTGCAGAGCTCAAAGCGCAGGACGACAAGAAAAAAATCCTCGCCAAATGTGCTTTAGACAACAACACACTCGACTATGCCGTCGAGCAGGTCGAGCTCCAAATGCGGGAAATGCAGGAGGCATTAGTTGCGCTGAAAGCGGCGGCGCAGACAATTGAAAGAAAGAATAAAATCGAGCAGAAGAGTGCTCATTCACAATCATAACGGAGTGTAGTATATGATTGCAATTCAGGAGTGGGGGATACTGGACTTTACGGAAGCGTGGGAACGTCAGCGTGTGCTTGCGGGAGAGGTACTGCGGGGCGAAAGACCGAGTACGCTGGTATTATGCCAGCATCCGTCGGTCATCACAATAGGACGCAACGGCACGGACGCAAATATTATAGCAACGCCGCTGGAATTAGCGCAAAAAAATATACAGGTCATTCCTATCAATCGTGGTGGTGATGTGACGCTGCACAATATCGGTCAGCTTGTTGGCTATCCGATTTTCCGATTAACGGATTTTCGGGAGGATTTGCATTGGTTTTTGCGGGAAATTGAGGCATGTATTATCGAGACCATTGCTGAGTTCGGACTCACCGGCGGGCGAATTGAGCAGGCGACAGGTGTGTGGATTGAAGGGCAGCGAAAGGTCTGTGCGATAGGAATTCACTGCTCACGGTGGGTGACATCGCACGGTTTTGCGCTCAATGTGTGTAATGATATGAGTGAGTTTGAGCTGATTATTCCATGTGGAATTGAAGATAAAGGGGTGACATCAATTTCCGAAGAAAATAATGCAACTGCTAACATTATGAAGGTTCAAGAAGCGTGCAGCAAGATTTTTGTCAATCATTTTTCATAAAAAAATGTATTTTTTTTTTGCCAGATGTTGAAAAGTTCGTAGTTTTGCCGCCGAAAGTGCAAGCGGGAATAGCTCAGTTGGTAGAGCGTAACCTTGCCAAGGTTAATGTCGCGAGTTCGAGTCTCGTTTCCCGCTCGACGGCGCAAGCTGTCAACCTCCTCTTTATGCTGCATGCCTTGTCATCATTCCCCCGATGACGAGGCATTTTTTTGGTGTAGATTCTTATTTTTCGGAAAAAGTGTTTGGTTACGAATATTTATCCTTGTATTTTCGCCTGACGTTACATTCATTTAGCCAAATAAATCCCTCTGCCTACTGCACAATCTTTACCTCGTAGTTACATTATCAGAAAACATCACAGTTGTGAACAACTGTTACTCTCGCATTGCGAGCTTTTCGGATGTGCATTTACTGATAATACTGAAATTATTGTTAATTTCGAGAGTCAATAAACGCCGGCACGTATCACTGTGCCATGGAACTTTCACGAATTCATATTTCCATTCTCTAGAGGGTTGCAGTTATGAATATTCGATTGTTGCTTCAAAAGCTATTTCTTATAAGTCTGTTTGTACTTATAGTGTCGGCTGATGTATATGCACAGGTGCGAAATAACGGTATGGAGGTGATAAAATCGACACCTACTGAAATTGTTATTAGCTATACGCCGTTGTTACAAGCGTTGGATACATTGGCAACAACTGATGGCGGGATAACGTATCTGCCTAGAATCCAAAATGCTTCGGTGCGCAGTCGCCGTTTTGGAGCACCTTCTTTCCTTGAAATTACCGCCCCGCTAGCTGTACCCTCACCGACCGGCTTTTCCATTACCTCTATCCAGGCACTTGGTGTCAAGAGAATCTATCAGAGAATAGCCCCAATCGCGACCCCGTACCGAGATGGCGAGTTTTATGAAGCAAAGCTAGTGATTAATCCTGCTCTTTATCATATAGCTGCTCTGCAGGAATGGGCGTCTGTTCAATATAGTGGAATTGCCCGTAACCGACACATAGCCGATTTATCAATCGTAGCCACACGGTACGACGCAGCTGCTCAAGCGATTGAAATTCCTACCAAGATTATTATTACTCTCCGGATGACCGGTGCTCCATCTACCGGTACAACTGCGGTGAAGAATGATTATGCCGCGCTGCAGGTGCTTAACGCAGAGCAAGCCAAAAATTGGATTATTGAGCCGATAAAGTCATTAGCCAAAGTAACAGGAGAAGATAAAATACTCAGTACCGGCAAATGGGTAAGGATTGGAATTGAAAGCGAAGGTGTCTATAAAATTGATGCCGGTATGCTTGCTTCCTATGGAATAACGTTATCACCATCCGAGGTGTCCACGATTAAAATATTCGGTCAGGGTGGAATGCCACTATCTGAGGTAGCGAGTGTGGGAATGAACAATCAAATGATTGAACAGCCGGTTATTGTGCGGACTAAGTCCACAGGAGAGCTGGATGCAGTACTATTCTATGCAAGCGGAGCCAGTGGGTTTGAGTATAATCCGCTTAGTAAAACGATTGGTCATGTCGTGAATCCGTATTCAAAGGACAATTATTATGTACTGACATACGGAGGAGCCGCAGGCAAGCGGGCAGTAGAGGATGATGCGCCCGGTACCATTGTCAATCGTCCCACAAGCTGCACCGCACGTGTGTATAATGAAGAAGAAGTCGTTAATGCATTTACTGCAGGATCAGGGAGAACATGGTTCGGCCGCTCGGTCGACAATGCCTTACCACAGGTTTTTACTACTTCTTTACCCAATTTGTCGAGAAGTGGCAACATTTTTTACCGCTATTCCCTTGCTCACCGAGCGCCCACAGACGGATCATTTACCATTTCAGAAAATGGAACGATGCTGGGGAAAATTCGCTTACCCGGCTTAGGCGGAGGTAGTATTAATTATTATGATGCATATGCATTGACCGGAAATGGTACGCTACCTGCAACGAGTATAGCCGGTGATGGTAGGAGCGTGCTTAAATTCGCCTATGCTGCCGAAAACGGCAGTACGAGCGCAGCAGGACTGATGAATTGGTTCGAAATACACTATCCTCAGGAATGTGTAGCACATAACAATACCATTGAATTTTATACAGATTTAGAGGTATCCGGGGGAACAGAATACACGATTAATGGTTTCTCCGGTGAAATTTTTGGATTTGATGTTACTGACCGTTCATCGCCCAAAGTAGTAAAAAACTTTTCTACTACGGGTGGTGTGTTTGTCCTACGAACAGATATAGCTGCCGCTCGACCGAAGCGCTTCTATCTCTCCTCTCAGATAAAAACTCCTCGATTGGAATCGACAGATGTAGCAAACTTACGGACAGGCTACGCTAATACTGATGTTATTGTCATCACTCACCCAAGCTTACTTGAATCTGCTCGTAAATTCAAAGAATACCGAGAGTCTCAAAAAGAACTGACGGTTAGTGTAATTACGACCGAGCAAATCTACAATGAATTCGCCGGCGGGATGCCGGATGTCACAGCAATTCGGGACTTTTTAGGATATGCCTACACTCATTGGAGCACTAAGCCAAAGTATGTGTTGTTATGGGGAGATGGGCACTATGATTATAAAAATAATCAGACCCAAACGATGAATTTTGTCCCACCGTATGAGTCGGATTTCAGCGAAGGGACTTTTGATGAGACCAGCACCTATACAAGTGATGACTACTTTGTCAGGGTTGTCGGTAACGACTATAAATGTGATATGTCGATAGGACGCCTGACAGTGCCTTCACCCGAAGCCGGGCTATTGATGGTAGAAAAAATTAAGCATTATGAGGAAAATAAAGAAATTGGAGAATGGCAGTCGCGTATCACTCTTGTCGCCGATGACGGGCTGACAACTCATGGAGATGACGGCACGCTGCATACTAGTGGTTCGGAAAAAATTTCCCTCGACTGTATACCTCAGGATTTCTTTCAAAGCAAGATTTATATGGCGGAGTTCCCTACTGAGAATATTCCTAAAGGCCGCAGGAAACCAGGTGTCACGTCACAGCTTCTTAATGAAGTAAATAGCGGTACTCTTTTGCTCAACTGGGTTGGACACGGTAGCCCTAGAGTATGGGCTCATGAGTTTATATTTGAACGGGAGACAACTATTCCGTTGATGACCAACTACGATAAGTTATTCTTCCTTACGGCTGCTACATGTGATTTTTCCCGATTCGATAACGGCGATCAGCAAAGTGCTGCCGAAGAATTAGTATTTAGCAAAGTAGGTGGAGCTATCGGCATTTTTGCAGCTGCACGACCGGTATTCCCGGGAGAAAATGAAGCAATCAGTAAGGACTTTTATACGGCCATGTTTACCAGAGAGCCTGATGGCAGGTATCCACGATTAGGTGACATGATGTATAATGTAAAGCAGGGCCATACCAGTGCTAATGACGAGAAGTATTTTTTACTTGGCGACCCGACGATGCGGCTGCTGATTCCGGAAAATATCGTACGTATTGATGCTATAAATGATCAAAAGGTCACTGACAGTGTGCCGCTGATGCCACTTCTTAAAGCACTCTCAACAGTCAAAATCAGCGGTTCTATCCTACCCGCTACAGGAGGAAATGTAGATACTTCATTTAATGGCAAGGCGTTGATTACAATGACAGATAGTGATGTTAGGGCAGCTGTGGTAGATCCTGCTGATCAGGTGACGCATAATATTCTGGAGTTTGGTGGAACGCTTAACCGCAGCTCTTACCGAGTGTCTCAAGGAAAATTTGAAGCTTCGTTTGTCATGCCGAAAGACTTAAGTTTTACGGATGAGCAAGGACGTCTATTCGCCTATGCATTCTCTGATACCCGGACGGCAAAAGGCAGCTCCCGTTCTTTTAAAGTAGGTGGTATTGTATCGGGTACTGGGACTGACAAGCTCGGTCCTGAAATTTCAATATTTATGGATGATCGTAGCTTCCAACCCGGGAATTTGGTACGAAAATCGCCGTTGCTCTTGGTAGATTTATTTGATGAAACTGGAATAAACACCACCGGTTCAAGTATTGGACATAAAATTGAAGTATGGTTTGATGATAACCCTACACCGATTGACCTGACTCCTAGTTTTGAAACATCACTCGATGATTCTCGCAAAGGCACAGCACAAAAGCAGATATTTGAACTTTCAGCAGGCGGTCATACAGCAAGAGCTAGGGCATGGGATGTCTTGAATAATTATTCAGAAACGCGGACTAATTTCCGCGTAGCGACAACGGATAAAACAATCATAACTGATAATTTGATAAGTTATCCGAATCCTACACAGAATAGTACAACGATTTCATTCCAGCATAATCAATCCCTGCCGTTTACGGTAGAAATTCATATTTTTGCAACAGATGGGAGTTTGGTCCGGTCAATTACAAAAATTATTGAAGGACTGCACACCGCTGCAATTCTATGGGATGGTATGGACAACGACGGAGCAAGGGTAGCACAGGGGACGTATGTATATTCTGTCGATGTACGGGCGTCCAATGGCGATGCCGAAAAAGTATACGGAAGTATCGTAATAACAAGATAATAAACGTAATTTTAATTTTCAGAAGGACTACATAATGAAACATTTTTTTGTAGCAAGTCCGCTCTTGGTAGCGATGACAGTGTTGTTTACTACCTTCGATGCTCATGCTCAAGGTGGTACATCAGCTGTTCCGTTCTTGCTTATTTCAGCTGATGCACGTGC
>JBPOHH010000674.1:0-1629 GCA_052035765.1 Bacteroidota bacterium | reverse complement strand
TAAAAATGAATGGCTGAGAACCTCACCGCGGAATCCTTGACAGGGGATATTACAGTAGTGTATTGCCAGGATTTGCCTCCATCTACCGTCGAGCCAATACGAGGAAAATCTCCGACGATTAACGCATGAAGCGAGTCGAAAGGTGCTATGCCCGAGATGCTAAGAGGTGGGCTTTGGGAAGTAGGATGAGACAGAGTCCATTTCGGCTTCTGTGCTTCGGTGCTATAGAATACTATGATAAAGAGAACAAGAATGAATTGACTGAGTTTCATAAGGATAGATGTTGTTTTGTGAATAAATAGAATCAACGAGTACATATCATTTGGTTGTACTCGTTGATTCTATGTGTTTGTAAATTATTGCGGAGAACAAGTATTGATACAGGGTACTGGAGGATATGGATATGTCTGTCCCTCTGGGCAATAAGGATAGGGACTTGGATAAGAAATTGTTGTTGAATAAGTACCCCCACCCATATTACATATCGTTACTATACGTTGACAGCAGTCATTCACACAAGGAAGAGCAACAGGGTTAGAGAATAATGGAGAGTTTATTCTCGCATAGCAGACCGAAGCATTAATGTAAAAATCTGATCTACAATCTGGATAGGCAGGAAGGGGGCATAAAGCACCTGATTTTACTATTTCACTTGCTACTTTGTCCATGAACGCACCACTTAACTGCCAGCTGCCGGATGGACTACACGATAAGTATTCAATCGCATCAATTCTCACTTCACAAGGTCTTGCAGGGCAATCAATACGCTTTGAACATGCAACTTTTAAAGAACACGAAACTAACGGTGAACCCACAGCCACAGTGATATATATTGCGGTATAGGATTGCCATCGTTGGTCCGGACAATTTTCAGGGTCAACCGGGCAGAAAATAGTTTCTTGAGCATGTATTCGAGGGACGATTCCAACAGAAAATGTCAAAGCCACCAAGAGAGAAAGCCAAACAGCTCTACCTCCTAACTTCTTGATTAAACAAGAGATACGCCCAAAAATTTCGGGGGGTAAAAGAATTGGTTTCGACTGCGTTTCGCCTAATGGCGGAACTGCGGGCTGCAAGAAGGGGATTCTGCATAAAGCACTCCTATAAATATGAATGGAAAAATACCGCACATACATTGTACGGGAATTGGCTTCTTCACTTGTGTAAAACCGGAGCTTAGATGTAGTAAAAACAGAGGTTTGGAATACATCCGGTGCAATATTACAGAAAAGAGTTTTGATGACCAAGAGATATTTGCATGATTTGGTAAGCTTTTTGAAAATAGAGAGGTTTGCCATTTTTTCTGAGGATATCATTTCTGAGTAATGCTCTCAGTGGTCTAGCAGGGTTTTCCTGAGGGTATCACTTCCGAGTGATGCTCTCAGTGGTCTAGCAGGTCGGTCAAGCACAATGTAGAAATTTTACTTATTGTGAAATCAGAAACATTGAATAAAGCAAATTACAGAAATAGAGAAGAATTAGCTTGTTCATCCGATGCTTTTTAGCGAGTTTTGCATGCAGTAGCCGACACATAACTCCAACGACATCCAATGTAATCAATCCATTTTTTTTACTTTTTCGAATGAGGTCATTATGAAGCAGAGCATCCATTGTACCATGATGAAAAAT
>JBPOHH010000623.1:0-12127 GCA_052035765.1 Bacteroidota bacterium | reverse complement strand
TGCGTTCGCGGAACCTCGGAAACGGCGGCGGTGCCGGTAAAATTCCATTTTTCTTGTGCGAGTGCCCATTCTGAAATTTGAGCGGCGTAAAGTCGAGCCCGGGAATTAAATTTATGCTTGATGCCTTGAGCGACGGGAGAAATGCATGCGACACATTGGTCATTTCAACAATGCGCAACGGTGTGTATTTCTCAATATGCTCATCATCAGACTCATCGTCATCATCAGACTCTAGGAGAAGTACATGCTCAGTAGTATCTTCTTCAGGTTGAATATCTTGAATATCAGGTTGAATGTCCTCAATTTCGGGTTGAACATCCTCAATTTGAATATCTTGAATATCCGGTTGAATGTCCTCAATTTCGGGTTGAACATCCTCAATTTCGGGTTGAATATCTTCGATATCCGGTTGAATATCCTCGATATCCGGTTGAATGTCCTCGATATCCGGTTGAATGTCTTCAATTTCCGGTTGAACATCCTCGGTTTTAGGTTGAACATCTTCGATTTTGGGTTGAATATCTTCGTTTTCCTCTACACTATCCACTTCTTCGGGGATACGTACTTCATGTTTGGAAAGGGAGGTTGCACTATCGAGGAGGATGTCTTCTTTTTCGAGAATCATATCCTCGTCTTGTAGCGAAAGGTCATTTTTCTCGGATTCAGTTTCGGGAAGTGAGGGGTCGGATGGTGTCGCTGTTGCCGGAGGTAACCCGAAAAATTCTTGTTCGAGCCGTAGCAACGCCGGATGCACGGGAAAGAGCTGCGTGGCATTAACGATGAACTCCTGTGCTTGGGCTGACTTGCCGAGCGCCCACATTGCGCGTGCGGTAAGTACATACGCTGAAGGGTAATGCGGATAAATCTCTATCCCGCGTAAGCATAATTCCAGCGCCTCGGCATAGCTGCCGGCGTTGTAGAATTGTTCAGCATGAACAGCGAATAAAGGGGATATTGGAGACGACATTTCTACCAAGATTGTGACCGTGAAGTATGACTTTCACCGCAAAACTGCGTGTCAGATTCTACGCAAACATTATGCCGTTTATCCGGCGGAGATATTCAGGAAGCGGCGTTTTCCTACTTTGAAGAGGCGTTCGCTGCGGATGTCCACCATTGCGGCTACGTCTTCGACTTTGACTCCGTCGATGCTGACGCCGCCGCCTTGCACGAGCCGTCGGGCTTCGTTTTTGGATGGCGCAAGTGACGATAGTACAAGCACATCAACGACTAAGCACGGAGTAGGCACATCGAGTACGATGGATTCAATTTCATCGGGAATGTCTTTTTTGACAAAAATACGTTCGAACTCTTCAAACGCTCCGCGGGCAGCATCATCACCATGATAGAGCGCGACGATTTTCATGGCGAGCTCGACTTTTGCAGTGCGCGGGTGGAGCGTTCCGCTGGTGATATCCTGTTGAATTTTCGCGGCTTGCGCTGTCGGTGTCGTGGCTGCATACTCATACCAGCGTCCGATGAGCGCGTCGGGGATGGACATTGTCTTGCCGAACATTTCCCGGGGAGATTCGGTGAGTCCGATATAATTTCCGAGCGATTTACTCATTTTTTCGACGCCGTCGGTGCCTTCGAGGATCGGCATGATGACGATGCATTGCGGCTCAAGTCCGTATGCTTTCTGAATATCGCGTCCGACCATGAGATTGAATTTTTGATCAGTACCGCCGAGCTCGACGTCTGCTTTAATCGCGACCGAATCCATTGCCTGCGCAAGGGGATACATAAATTCGTGGATACTGATTGGTTCGCCGGATTTAAAGCGTTTGCTGAAGTCATCACGTTCGAGCATTTGAGCGACCGTGTAATTTGCCGAGAGGTGAATCACATCATTGAAGCTCATTTCCGAGAGCCATTCGGAATTATAGCACATTTTGAGATTGTCCATCGAGAGCACTTTTGATGCCTGCTCAAAGTAGGATTTCCCGTTCAGCCGCGTTTCTTCAAGCGAGAGGGCGGGACGTGTTTTGGACTTGCCGGTAGGGTCACCGATCATGCCGGTAAAATCACCGACGATGAGGATTGCCTGGTGACCTAAGTCCTGGAATTGTCGCATCTTTCTGAGTACCACCGCGTGTCCGATATGGAGATCGGGTCGGCTCGGGTCACAGCCGAGCTTGACAGTCATAGGAGTATTTTTAGCGATCGAACGCTCGACCTTGCGGGCGAGTTCATCAAGTGGAAGTGCCTCGGCGACGCCCGAGGTAATGATATCCATTTGTTCATTAAGAGGAGCAAACATAAGTATACGGGATAATGATAACGTTGAATGAGAGTTGAATTTTCAATTGGGAATATCGAGATAAATGATCATACTAAGCTGACGAATGTTTTTGTTGGGTTATCGTTCCATCGTTTGGGCGAATTGCATTCGCCCAAACCCTAGCACGACTTGGGCGAATGCGATTCGCCCCTACGGTGTACATTCGAGGTTCCACAAAAATTGACAAAGAACCAATAATAACAAAACATTCCTCCGCGAACTTTGCGAATCCTTTGCGCGCTTTGCAGTTACAATCAGCAGCATACCTTACTTCGAGCGTTGAATCACATAATCGGCAAAGTTCATCAGCGACTGCTTGGCCGGTGACTCGGGCAGGGAAGCGATTTTGGATTTAGCTTCGGTAATAATCGACTGTGCTTTTGCCTGTGCGCGGGTAATTCCCTGATTATCTTCAATAAACTGAATAATTTCCTCGATATTTTTCTGGGTGAGTTTGCCGGATTTGACGGCTTTGATAATTGCTTTTCCGGCGGATTTATCGGCGTGTTCGCAGGCATAAATCAACGGGAGCGTAATTTTCTTTTCCTTGAGGTCATTACCGACCGGCTTGCCGATGATGCTCGAGCGGCTGGTGACATCGAGGATATCGTCCTGAATCTGAAAGGCAATGCCGACAAGCTCGCCATAATCGCGGAGTGCGGCACGGCGTTCGGGGTCGGCAGTAGAGCTGACAGCGCCGATTTCACAGCAGGTCGAGATGAGCGAGGCGGTTTTGTCGGAGATAATGCGAAAGTACGTTTCTTCATCAATTGTGCGCTGGCGGCTTTTTTGGATCTGGAGCAATTCACCCTCGCTCATGCGGCGTACGGAGGTACTGGTGATACGTAAATAGTCAAATTCTTCATTCTCGACGGCGATGAGGAGACCGCGGGAGAGGAGATAATCGCCGACAAGCACGGCTACTTTGTTTTTCCAAACGGCATTAATTGACGGCATGCCCCGGCGTTCGTCGGCTTCATCGACGACATCATCGTGCACGAGGGTGGCGGTGTGGAGGAGCTCGACGAGGGCTGCACCGACATAGCTTCGGCGTGTGATATCACCGCAGGCGGCTGCGCTGAGAAACACGAGGGCAGGTCGAACGCGTTTGCCGCGCTGCTTGAGGATGTATCGGACGACGATATCGAGCAAGGCAGCTTTGGAGCGAATCAACCCTTTGAAAAAATCGGTAAAATCTTCAAGATGACCAGCTATCGGTTGGCTAATTTCAGTAATTGAATGGGGCATGCAATAGAGTAAAATGAAGGATAATTAGTCCTTTTTTTGTGATAACTGAGAAATGATAACGCTAATTTCATAAAGCACCCACAGAGGTGCGGCAAAAATCAATTGATTGACAGGATCCGGGCTCGGCGTCAGAATAGCAGCAATGATGAGAATAATAATATAGGCATGACGGCGATAGGTACGCATGTACTGCGGAGTCAGAATTCCAACTCTTGATAGGACATACGAAATCATCGGCAGCTCGAAGATGAGACCGGCAGCAAGAAGTGTAGTCGTGACGAACCCAAAATACTCGGTGATGTCGATGATATTCTTGATGTTCTTTGTTCCAAAGCTAACCGTAAATCTCATCATCCCCGGTATCATCACAAAATATGCAAAGGCAACACCAGCCAGGAAACAGAACGTAGTAAAGAAAGTAATGCGACCTGCCCAATTTCGCTCATGCTGATAGAGTCCCGGGGCGACAAATTTCCAGATTTGATAGAGTGTCCAGGGAATAGAAAAAATAATTCCGGCGACGAGAATGACCTTGAAGTAAAGAAACGGCTGACCAAACGGACGGAGGTTCTGCAGTTCAAGCCCGACAGCAGTAGCAGGGCGCAGAAGAATGTAGTCCATGATATTGTTGATAAACGCACTCGAAACAATACATCCTACGGCAATTCCGATAACAGAATACACAATAAGTTTCCGCAAATCCTCCAAATGATCAAAAAAACTCATCTCTTTTTCCTGAGCACCCGAGGATTCGCTTGCTGCTTTAGCCATACAATTTTGCGCATAAAATGTGAAGTAGAGATTATTCTACTGCGAAAATAACTCTCTACGCCCGATTGTGGAAAAATACAGGGAATAAAATTCATAAAACCGGTGTTACCGATTTTTAATTTGCAGAGGGAATATAACAGCGACATTCTTCTAATATGCTGAAATATAAGGTGATTGTAGGTTGTAACCATTTCGTGACACAGAACTTCAAACGCCCGAAATTGTCCGGGTGTAATCCGGAATCTACGCAACTCCGAATAATTTCAAGGAGGTTAAACTACTTTCAAATAACCAAGAAATTTATTTTCAATTTTAAAAATTTTTTCTTTGGCTTTTTGGGTGAAAATTATGGATTTTTGCACTGCGAAAAAGCAATTCGCATCCTAAAAAGGCATTGCAGCATCTGCGGAATCTTCTATCCGCAAGAAGAGGTCTTTTTTAAAACGTAGGTAACTCTACACGTAGGTAATTCTACCCGCGCCGCTTGCCGGCAACAATCGAAGTAGTTCCCCCCGATTACTTCTCATTTCTACAGGCAAGCACAAACAGACGTACATCTTATTAACGACACTCCTCTCCCTCGTGAGAGGGCACGCTCCGAAATTCTCAATTTCGCTCAGGGCGTGATTTCGTGTCTCTACTTTTCTCTTTTCGGGAGAATAGGGCTCTTTGTCCCTGATTCTTACTTGAAGTGAATTGGCTTTGTTGTCCCTTTTACAAAAAAAGCGACACGGATTGTCGTCTGCTTGGACTATTATTCGGTACTAATTCACGGGGTCACATTTTCGTTCTGTACGGAGGAAGCATTGGCAAAAAAGCTACCGACTCTAGATTTATTTCCCCATTCGAGACGCATGAAAACTGCGGTTCAGAAGCCTACCGTGGCACCTCCTCAGGAGGTGGACCACCAGGTCGATGGCGTTGCGGTCGAAATGTGGAATAACTGCTTGGAAATTATACGCGATAATGTGGCAGCGCAGGTGTTTAAGACGTGGTTCGAACCCATCAATGCCCTCCGCTGGCAGGATGGATTGCTCACGATACAGGTGCCGAGTCAGTTTTTTTATGAATGGATCGAGGAGCACTATTACGCGCTTCTCCAAAAGACAATTTACCAGGTATTAGGCGCAAAATCGCGCCTACAATATCAGGTGCTGATGAATAAAAATGTCGGTGATACCCTCGAGCAACGTGCGATTAAGTTACCGGCTTTCCGTCATGCACCCGCTCCGAATGCTCCGCAGCCAACATTGCCCTTTACCAATGCACCCACGCCGCAGCATAATTTCCCGAATAATCTCAATGCCCGCTATACCTTCGAAAATTTTATCCGTGGTGAGAGCAATCAACTCGCGTGTTCAGCTGCGATGGCAGTGGCCGAAAATCCCGGCAAAACCCGCTTCAATCCGCTCTTTATCTATGGTGGTACCGGTCTCGGAAAAACGCACCTTGTGCAGGCAATCGGGAATTACATTACCCAAAATAATCGGAATGCACGCGTGCTTTATACCAATAGTGAACGCTTTACAATTGAATACGTGAATGCGATTCAAACTAATAAAGTCAACGAGTTCACAAATTTTTACCGCACCATCGACGTGCTCATTGTCGATGATATTCAGTTCTTTAGCGGCAAAGAAAAAACACAGGACAATTTCTTCCATACCTTCAATGCGCTCTATCAGGCAGGCAAGCAGCTTATCCTCACAAGTGATAAGCCGCCGAAGGAGTTAACGGATGTGGATGACCGCCTGATTTCCCGTTTTCAATGGGGACTGACGGTGGATGTGCAATTACCCGACTACGAAACTCGCATGGCGATTCTTCAGCGCAAGAGTATGGACGAGGGATTCGAATTGCCGGCGGAAATTACCGAATATATTGCCAGGCATACCTTTACGAGCGTTCGCGAACTCGAAGGCAGCTTGATCAGTGTAATCGCAAAAGTCTCGCTTGACCGTCGCGAGCTCACCCTTGACCTCGCCAAAGAGGTAGTGCGCGGAGTGACTTCCCCGGCGAACCGACAGGTGACGATACAGGATATTATTCGTGAGGTGTCGGAGCATTATGAATTCTCTCCTGAAATCCTCGCCGGCAAAACGCGGAAGCATGAAGTGGTGCTCGCGCGGCAGATGGCGATGTTTTTGGCAAAGCAATTTACGCAGTTATCACTTAAAAGTATCGGCGCAAATTTTGGCGGACGTGATCATACCACGGTGCTCCATTCATGCCAAATGATTGAAAATTATATGGATACCGATCCAACTGTTAAGAATTCGGTCGAAATGCTTCGCCGGAAATTCAACTAGAACAATTACCCACAGAGTTTGCAGAACATCTCGGGAAGAAAAGGTACAGAATGAAGATTCTGTGCCTTTTTTTATGTGCGGGAAATCGTCGCAGCGTGATGCCATTACCGTAGAACGGTTGTTGACTAGCGTCCAGCTTTAGCCGGATGGGAATGGAAGGGTGATAATGAAAACAGCAACTGTTATCTCTCCCTTTTTCAGCATGTTAGTGATAATTCCCTGCTATTTACTATTTTTGAGACAAATACGATGTACCTTTCATTACTACCATGAAAATCATGCACTACGATACCGAAACCTACAAAGTCGTGACCTGGAAAAATCCTACGTCATTGTTCTGGATTCTCTTTCCGGCTCAAGCAGTTAATGAACTTCTCATTGGGCAGCGCGTGCCGAAGGTGATGCTCGTCGAGAAATACAGTTTCAAGCCCTTGGGCGAGAAAAGTATTGTTCCCTGCCCGCATTGCAATACCATGCATTCCGGTATGAAATGGAGTATGCAGAACAGCACATCCTATGGCAATTGGTTCGGGCTCTACTGCGACCACTGCGGCGGGATAATTCCATGCCTGACGAATCTAACGACATATCTAATTCTCGGGCTGACATTTCCACTATGGTGTTGGTTCGTCGGAAGCTGGAGGGCAACATGGCTTGAACAGCAAAAAGCGAAATTTGCTCTTCCGATCGATCTTCGTCAGCCGAAAACGCGTTGGTGGGAGATAGGCCTGCCATGGGGAGTATGGATGTATTGTTGTGTAGTCCTATTTATACCTTTTATCAGTGGCGAAGCTATTACCACTCATAAATTATTGACAGGAATTCCAATATGGCTGATAGGAGGAGCGCTGTTCGGGGTAGTGATGCAGTATCATCTTGGCGGGAAGAAGGTAGGGAGTCGTGAGTCTTGAGTCGTAAGTCGTAAGTCGTAAGTCTTGAGTCTTGAGTCGTAAGTCGTAAGTCTTGAGTCGTAAGTCGTAGGTCGTAAATCCTGAGTTGGTTACGCTGTGTGTGTCTGGGGTATTGGTTGGTAAATTATTAAATATCAAGGTGGTTGGTGAAAGATGGTGGTGATGTGCGGCATAGCTCTCAAGATATGAAAGAGACGATACTCAATTCTATATTCATAAGTTATATTAAAAAAATCCCCGTTACACAGTAAGTGCAACGGGGATTTTTATATTCACCGGTCGTTTTTTACGGAGCGGCTGTAATCGTCACCGGTACATTGAGAGATTTGTTGCCAAATTCTAAATGGAGGAAGTAGAGTCCGGGTGCGAGGGATGCATCCCATGCGATGGTATGCTTGCCGGCTTCGTAATGTGCGTAGGTCAGGTCGAGTACATTCATACCGAGCAGATTGACGACCGTGAGCTGAGCGAAGCCGCTTGTCGGTAAGTCCATGATAATTGATGCAGTACCATTGGACACCGGATTCGGATAGGATTCTAGTTTCAGACCGGTCTGTGCATCTTCTGCCACTCCGCCGGAAGCTTCGGTTGTGAAGTTCCATGTTTCCGACCATGCACCATTACCGCCATCATTAGCAGCGCGAACGTGCCAATAGTAGGTGGTGATATTTTTGAGTGCTGCCGGCGTGAAGGCGGTCGTGGTAAGCGTTGCATTATCCTCGACGGTAGTACTGAAATCGTCTTTTTCCGATACTTGAATCTGATAGGTAGTCGCGCCTGCGGTTGCATTCCATTTCAGGGTAACGCCTTTGGGTTGATTCTTAGCATTATTTGCCGGCTGACCGAGAGTAGCCATTGCAGGGGCAGCAGCGATAACGGTGAAGCTCCATGATTCTGACCATGCGCTCGGACCTGCTGCATTTACACTGCGTACTCTCCAGTAATATTTCGTGCTTGCTGCGAGTCCGACGGCTTTGTAGCTGGTCTCGGTGAGACCGGATTGATTAATCTGTGCATTAGCAAAGTCAGCCGCGCTCGAAAGCTGGAATTCATAGGTAATTGCACCGGCTGCCGCTTTCCAGTTGAAGGTCATGTCATTCGGTACTTTGACGGCATTATTAGCAGGCACGTCGAGACTTGGAACGGCGGCTGCACTGGCAGAGGTGGTGAAGTTCCACGTAGCCGACCAATCACCCGGACCATTATCGACATTGAGTCCGCGTACGCGCCAGTAGTATGCTGTGCTGGTCTCCAGGCTAACGCTTTGGGAGGTGCCGGTGACATTCGGATAATCACCGTCAAGGGTCGCAAATGTTTTGTCTTTTGATACTTGAAGTGCATAACCTGTCGCGCCGTCGAGAGCATTCCAGGTGAAGGTCGCATCTTTGCTGTAATCTTTGGTATTATTGGCAGGTGCGGTAGCTGTTACCTGACCGATAATGGTCGTAAACGACCACGTTGCTGTCCACGGGATATCGGTACCGGATTGGCTGTAAGGGCGTACGCGCCAGTAATAGGTTGTGTTGTTTTTCAAGCCGTTGAATGCATTATACTGAATCGATGTGGCGGCAAGCTTTTCTTCGTTGATGAGTGGAGTGGCAAATGTCTGCTCGGTCGATACCTGTACCTGATAAATTGCCGAGGGCGATACCGAAGACCATTGGAGTCTTACCGGAAGTGCATTGGCGGCCGATTTATTAGCAGGAATTTGGAGGGCAGTCACGCCGGTAATGGTTCTGAAGCTTCGTACTTCTGACCACAGACCCGTACCTGTAGCAGCATTCGTACCGCGCACACGCCAGAAATAAGTGGTATTTCCAGCAAGGTTCGCCCCGGTCGTCGATGGACTCGTAATAGAGGAGTTATCGTAGAGGACAGTCCCGGCGATGAAGACGATATTGGTCGAGATTTGTACCTGATAGTTCACCGTACCATTGAGGGCATTCCAGGCAAGAGGCGCTGCTACCGGCACATCCACTGCGCCGTCAAGAGGCAGCGTAAGAGTGGGAGTCGCAATAATGGTCGAGAAAGCCCATACCGGTGACCAATTGCTGGTCTCACCGCCGGTGCCATTACATTGAACACGCCAGTAATACTTCTGATTATTGAGCAAGCCGGGGATGTCAAGGGAATTGGTCGTGACATTCGGATTGTCGAAAATTACATTCGTAAATGCAGGTTCGGTCGCTACTTGTAGGCGATATCCCACCAACCCCGCAAAAGCATTCCACTGAACAATCGGCGGGAGATTTTGTTCAATAGCATTGTTTGCCGGCAGACTCAGCGTTGTCGATGCGATAAGCGTCCGGAAATTCCACGGCAAGGAATATGCACTTGAACCGCTTGCGTTCGTCGCACTTACTCTCCAGTAATAGGTAGTGTAATTCTCTAATCCATTGGCTATTACACTAGTTGAAGTGATGCTGCTGTCCATGAGAAGCGTTGTGAACGTAGCAGATTTGGAAAGCTGAAGTCTATAGGAGGTAGCCCCCAACGAGGATTGCCATTGAAGTGACAAACTCGATACCGCTTGCGCAATTGCATTATTGGCCGGAGTGACGTGCACCGGCACAGGCGGAGGTGGAAAGACCGTCGAAAATGTACGCGCTGCCGACCATGCGCTGACCGTCGCGCCAAGAGTGGAGCGCACACGCCAGTAGTAGAACGTGCTGCCATTGAGCTGACCGACAATAGTAGATGACGTCGCAACGCCGGTCATGTTGATTGCAGGCGCTGTAAATGCTGCATCAGTAGCTACTTGCACATCATACGCAGTTGCGCAGGTGACGGTATTCCAGGAGAGTGTCGGATTGAGCGCTACTCCCGTCGCACCATCAGCAGGCGCCGTCAGCGTAGGCACCGCCAGTGAAGCACCGGCTAAACTGATGTTGATTAAATCAATACCGACACCCGTTTGCTGCACAGAATTGTCGGACGTAAAACGAAACCGAAGTATAACACTTGACTGCCCTGCAAGTCCCGTCAGCAAATGGCTCGCGGTCGTCCACGAACGTGCAGCATTGAACCCATTTGCCGTCTGATACCAGTTCGTACCGCCACTGGTATTGGTGCCTACATTTGTAAACGTCGAGCCGCCATTGGTCGAATATTGAAGCACACAGTAGTCATACCCGCTTTCAATCTGATGCGAGATCATAAATGAAATCGTGGGATCGGAGGTAAAACAGGAAAAATTAAATGTCGGAGAGGTGAGATAGGAGGTTTCACTTACATTGTACGTACCTGTCAGATTGGTCTTCCAACACCGCGAGCCGGAACCTGCCGTCGTGATGTAGCTGTAGCTCGGACTGCCCCACGCCCACGATGAACTCGTGCCGCTGGCCGACCAGTTACCATTCGTCGATTCAAAATCTTCCGTATATGACGGAAAAGCATTAACCTGCGCAGACATGTTGGTCTGCAGTGCCATCATAGCCACAAAAGCCATAATGAACAAGTATCGAAGCTTCATGAGAATTCTCCTGAATTGTAAATAAAATGTTGGAATGAAAGGGGTTCAAATGCAACTTAGGGAAGTTTAAGTATATAACCAAATGGTAATTTGCGTATCGTGTAAATTTTGCATGAATCTTCGCGGTGAGATTACAATTCTAATAAAAAAGATATTTTTTTGACAGGTAAAATAGGAGGCGTGTAAGGTTTTTAAATTGAATTATTAACCGGTATAATCGCTGTAGTATACCACCAACAGAAAGCTACTGTCGAGCTATAGGTCGGCGTGAATTCTCCGGGAAAATAAAAAGCCCATACTGTTATGAGTATGGGCTGTGAAGTAGGGTTGATTAGCTTGAGAGACAAGAGCTATGATTGCTCTCACATCGTTTCCTGAAAATTAAACCATGAGTGCGCACCATCAGATATTAGGCCCCAACATATCCTCGGGCTTGACTAAGCGATCAAAATCTTCGCCGGAGAGCAAACCGAGTTCGATCGCCGCACCCCGCAGCGTTCCACCCGAATGATGCGCATGCTTCGCAATCTTCGCGGCATTGTCATACCCGATATGCGGATTGAGCGCCGTGACCAACATAAGCGTATTCTGGTTGTAATACTCAAGTTTCGGAAGAATCGGTTCGATGCCCTCGGCGCAGTGTTCGTTGAACATCACACACGCATCAGCAATCAAGCGCACACTTTGCAGGAAATTATAAATAATCACCGGCTTGAACACATTAAGCTCAAAATTTCCCGACGCACCGCCAAAATTAATCGCTGCATCATTACCAAAAACCTGCGTCGCAACCATCGTCATTGCTTCCGATTGCGTAGGATTGACCTTGCCGGGCATGATCGACGAACCCGGTTCATTCTCAGGAATCGCAAGCTCGCCTAAGCCACAGCGAGGACCCGACGCCATCCACCGAACATCATTCGCAATTTTCATGAGCGACGCAGCGAGCGTTTTCATCGCGCCATGGGCAAACACAAGCGCGTCATGCGCCGCGAGTGCTTCGAATTTATTCGGCGCTGTGACGAAGGGAAGTCCGGTGAGCTCGGCAATTTT
The DNA here is from genome assembly GCA_052035765.1 of Bacteroidota bacterium. Taxonomy (GTDB): domain Bacteria; phylum Bacteroidota; class Ignavibacteria; order Kapaibacteriales; family UBA961; genus JADJXV01. The sequence continues at coordinate 82 of JBPOHH010000623.1, read as the reverse complement.
CGCCGCACCGCGCACGGCAAATTCAGGATGTGTGTTGAGTCCGGTACCGACAGCCGTGCCGCCTAAGGCGAGTTCGTAAAGC
>JBPOHH010000242.1:0-2929 GCA_052035765.1 Bacteroidota bacterium | reverse complement strand
TCCGGCTGCTTCGTTCGACGGAACGACTCAATGAGCAAATCACTCGAGGACTGACTTCCACTCGAGAGACCGTTGCCTACGGATAATGCTGTGCCTAATAAATCTGCCCTGATTGTCTTTCAATCATCAAAATTTCACATACGTAATAACAAGTCAATTTATTCTAAATTAAATGCTTTAGCCCATGTATCACGTAAACCTTGAATAATGTTCAATGCCTCGTGATTTTTTTTCTGAGAAATGCAGCGCTGACAATAATCGTAAAGTTCGTATAAACGATTTGCCGGCTCAGGATAGTCGAAATTAAGAGCTCCCATCAATTCAACTAACACTCTATTCATCCGTGGGGTGTTGTTCTGCTTACAGCTCACAATGAATAAATCATAAGTCTTGAGTGTAATCTTTTCAGGGCTCCACGTGAGTACTTCTTGGTCAAGATATGCCGGGATATTTCCTTCTCCACCATAAAGCTTCCGTGCTGCTAGTTGTTGTGCCGGTGTTGGCATGGCTTATCTCTACGTTTGATTTAAAGAAAAATACAATTATAAACTATACAATTCTTGAGAAATGAAATTAACTACTTTTCAAAAGGAACTCAATTACCGTGCCACCTGAAAAACCAACGAGTATTTTTGGATGTAAACGTGATGTTTAAATAATACAGAAAGGCGGACTTATTGCGTTCCGCCTTTCCTGAATTATATACCCGAGATGCTGTCCTTCAGATGTCCCGTATTATTCTTAGAAAAATTAACGGAACAATTGTAAATATTGCTGTGGGCTTTGATTAGCTTGGGTAAGAGTCACAATAGATGTTTGCTGTAAGAATTGTGCTTTTACAAGCTCCAATTGCTCTGTAGCTACGTCAGCATCCTGAATACGGGAAATAGCGGCATTGTAGTTTGTAATCTGAGATTTTAATGAATCTGTCTGAGATGCAAGACGATTAGTTACCCCGCCAAGATAGGACGCTACTTTGTTAACATTGTCCAATGCCGAGGCTAGACTTGTGAGTGTAGTCGGGATATTTGCGAGTGCAAAGATACCCAAGTTAGTACTACTAATAGAACTAAGCGAATTCAAGTCCAGACCGGTCACACCAGCGAAGTTACTATTGCCTGTTACTGATGTTAGGAATGTACCATCGATATTGAAATTCGACACACTTGCTTGTGAGGTCAAGTCAACGGCAACGGTAAGCAATGAGTTGCTTGCATTAAACCCAATGACGAAGTCACCGGAGAAGCCGCCGTCCAAAAGTTGCCTTCCGCCAAAAACAGTAGAGTCAACAATAGTTTGAATTTGCTGAGCAAAACGATAGGCAGATTGTGCCAAAGCTACTTTTTCGTTCGTACCAAGTGCCCCTGAAGAAGCTGTAGCAGCCGCATCTTTGATACTTGTTAGCAAATTATTGATGTTATCAAAAGCATCTTGTGCTATATTGGTCACGTTTTCTGCTTCTCCTACAGCGCCGAGGGCTGCTTTGAGGGCTCCGTTACGAGCCAAAAGAGAACGTGATGTGATATAACCTGCAACATCATCGGCAGCAGAGTTAATTCGCTTTCCTGTAGAAAGGCGTAATTGACGAAGTGCGATATTAGTGCTTGATGCCTGAAGTGCGTTGTACGCATTTTCGGCGGGGGTATTTGTGCGGATGCGACTTCCGCCTGATACTGCTGAGGGCATGATAAACCTCCATGTAAATTAACCTGAACGTTGGGCGTCCTGCCAAGTATTTTTTAATTCCAAAAGCAATTCTCGACAGTTGATAACTAAAACTTGAGGATTATTTTATAAACCTGATTGTTCGATGCTGTCTGTAGGGCGGGCGTATTCTGTTTTGAGGGCAGATTCTGCTCTTTCACGCTTTATCACAACGACCGTCGAATCATCGGAATAGACTGCATCGATGCTGAATTTTTGAACTTCTTCAAGTATTCGATATGCTAATGTCTTCGCATCATCGGATGAGTACATTTTCAGAATGTCGGCTAGACGCTGATAGCCGAATAAATTGCCGGATGAATCTTGAGCTTCGAGAATACCATCAGTAAAGAGGAGTAAAATATCTCCAAAATTCATATTAATATTTTCTACACTGAATTTTTGTTCCGGAATAATTCCTAAAATACCTCCCGTAGGATTCAAAAGCCGCGACTCACCCGTTTGAGCAGTATAATGGAGGGGAGAGCAGTGTCCGGCATTAGCAAATAAGACAAGTCCATTCTTCGAGCTCGTCAGCTCACAATAGAATAATGTCACAAACCGCTCGAAAGGGAAGGTCTCGTATAGTAATTTGTTTAGATGAGAAATTAGTGATGATATCTTTGTGTGATAGCCGACTCCCATTCGAATAGCACCGGATACAAACAGCGCTTGAATCGCTGCCGGCAATCCCTTACTTGCTGCGTCACTGATAACAATACTCACCCGCTCATTATCCTCAGGCGATTTTAAATAGTCGAAGTAATCTCCACCAACTATATTATCGGGAAGAGAGATGCCGAAAATACTGTAGTCATAAAAATTCAAAAGATGGTCAGGAAGCAAGCCTCTCTGAATCTCGGAAGCCTTGTCGAGGTCACGCATGAGCTTTTCCTGCTCCGCATGACGCGTTAAATTACGCAATGCCGTTGTTGCCGCACTGCCGATGACACTGAGAATATCAAAAAAATCCTGATCAAGATGCTTACCATTGAATGCGAGAGCATAACTGTAAAATTTACCACTTGCTCTCTTGATAATTTCACCGACGCCGGTAGCAGAGTATTGATGAATTCCCTTTTCTCGCAAAAGTGCATCCGTTTCATAGTTGATTACTGTGCGCCTTGCCGATAATAATGCAAAAACCGGCTGTTCGGATATTTTGACAGAATAATTGTCAGGAATCTCGTCCATTTCGCCGTATTGAAACTCCAGACCATAAAAG
>JBPOHH010000178.1:0-7778 GCA_052035765.1 Bacteroidota bacterium | reverse complement strand
AAGGCATTCGGCACTGTGAGCGCTATACGGAGAACGAGTTTTTCTTCAGGTAGGAGAGGTTCGGTCAGAGCAGGCTGCTCGCGTCTTGTGAGCGCTGTATTTTGCGGTTGTGGCGAAGCCGTTTGTGTGGGCTGCGACTGCTGCTCATGTTGCTGTGCAGGTCCCTGCTTTTGTGTTGACTTAGCAGTATTTGCTCGGCGGACTTTGGTGAGTTCGTCGTAAATTTTCTGGAGTTGCGAAGCGCTTAAGTCCAATCGATCGGAAACGCGGCTCATTAGGAAATCATGCTGCAGCGTATCGGGCACTTTGGCAATAATCTGCACCAAGTTGCGGATGGCTTCTGCCTTGCCGGATGGAGAATCGAGGAGGTTACCCGTCTTCATCACGTCGATTTTGAAGTCCAGAAATGGCTTGGCGTCACGGAGATAGATTTTGAATGGGTCGGCGCCGTGTTTTTTGACAAAACTGTCGGGGTCATCGCCGGTGGGTAATTGCACAATCAGCACATCGAACCCTTCCTCGACGGCGAGTTCGAGTCCACGGGTGGCAGCGTTGACACCGGCCGTGTCGCCATCATAGACGATGTAGAGTTTTTTTGCGTAGCGGGCAAGGAGTTGTAATTGATCTTTCGTCAGCGACGTGCCGCTTGAGGCAACGGTATTGCGAAAACCCGCCTGGTGAAGCGTGAGCGCGTCGGCGTAACCTTCAACCATTATCGCCTCTTGCTGCGTTCGGATGGATTGTTTTGCCTGAAAGAGCGCATACAATATCTTGCTTTTGTCATAGACAAGCGACTGCGGGGAATTGATATATTTTGCCTGACCGTCGTCCTTCATTTGCCGCGCGCCGAAGCCGACGACGCGACCGGATACATCATGAATGGCAAACATTGCCCGTCCGCGAAACCGGTCGTAGGGTTTGCTGCCCGGTTCATCTTTTTTGAGAATGAGTCCCGCGTCATTCATCGCGGGTTCGGAATAGCCAAGTTTGGTGAGAGCAGCAAGGGTCGCCGAGAACGAATCAGGCGCGAAACCGAGCGCGAAATCATCAATCAATTTTTTAGTAAATCCCCGTTTGGTAAAGTATTGGAGCGCGGCTTTGCCTTCGGGTTTTGCGAGGGTTGCGCTGTAGAATTGCGCAGCCGCAGCGAGCGTTTTATAAGCAGAATCGACGCGGTTGTAGCTGCCGTCGTCGGGTTTGTCATCGTCCGGAAGGACGATACCGGCTTTCGCGGCGAGGGTTTTGACGGCTTCGAGGAAAGTGAGCCTGTGGAAGTCGGTCATGAAGGTGAACACATTACCGCCTTTGCCGCAGGAGAAGCATTTGAAAATCTGCAGATCGGGGCTGACATTCATCGACGGCTTGCGGTCTGAGTGGAACGGGCAGAGTCCGACGAAGCTGCGACCGGACTTTTTAAGCGCGACGGATTCGCCGATAATTTCAACAATATCAGAACGTTGGCGTACCTGGTCGATGATGTGTTCGGGGATTTGCATGAAGCAATAAAAGTGGATATGCGCGTATGTTGAGCGATTCAACAACCGGCAAAATTAAGCAAAAAAGAGATGAAAGTGCATGTATTTGAGTGACGGAAACATGCCGTTGGCTTTGAATCGGTGTGTATTTCGTTGGTGAGTATATGGTTGCCTTTTTTGTACAATTCCTTGTAGGTTTTTTCCAAACAAAAAGCCCTGCCTGAGAGTCTCAAGCAGGGCTTTTTCACTGTAAATTATCGGGTGGAATTAATGAATAATTTCCACTTTTTGAACGAACCATTGAGTGCCGCATTTCGCTGAGAGCCAGTAAATACCGCTGGATAGGTTATTGACATTGACAGACAGCGGCTGAGCGACGTTTGCTTCGAGTGAGCCATTGAAGACGTTCGCCACCGGCTGACCGAGGTTGTCATTGAGTGTGACCGACAGCGGGCAATTGACCGGCGAAGAAATAGATGCTTGTACGTTATCGCTTGCAGGAATTGGCGAGCGCAGCGTGAAGCTGACGCCACCCGGAAGGTTGGGCTCATTGACGGAAGTTGTTACTTTCACTTCAACGGCAACACTGGAATCGACACCACATTCACCGCGGATGATAACTTTATACATACCGTTATTTCCGCCGTTTGCACTGGTAATCGTATATTCTGCTGTGGTCGCTCCACCGATCTTGGTGCCGTCCTGTTGCCATTCATACGTCAGATTTCTACCAACTGCGACGACCTTGAGGGTAATGGTACCGCCGGTCGCAACTTCTCCGCCGGTGGGCTGCTGGGTCACTTGTGGTCTTGGCTTGACGACGAGCGTTGCGGCCTGACTGGTTGCAGGCTGGCATCCGGCGCTTACGTCGCAGGTATAATCACCGCTGTCGCCGGCTTTGGCTGATGCAATAACAAGAGAGTCACTGTTTGCATTAGAAATCTTATTTCCTTTGAAGTTCCACTGATAGGTAAGATTAGTACCTGTTCCTTTGACTTTGAAGCGTACGCGTGTTCCGGGGCAGACGGAGTCACTTACCGGGTTTTCGGTAATTTGCACAGGTACACCAACGCTAAAGGGAGCATCACTTTCATCGCGAATACCGGATGCGAGGTGATAAACACGTACTTTATAGGTTGTACCCGGTGTCATGTCTTTCGGAATATGCCACACATAACTTGACGGCTGGACTTTGGTTGCAATTTTAGTAGGCCAGGTCAGACCGTTGTCTGAAGACAGCTCGATATCAACAATGTCGCTTGGGGCGTTATTTTGGAGTCCGTCACGCTTGTCCCAGAGAATATTCATATTCCCGTCGGGGCAGAATACATTGCCGCCATTGGGAGTGGAGAGAGACATTGCGCCGAAGGCCACTTTTGCTATGTAGCCGTCTTGACCACCATTGTAGGAAGGCTGAAATTCATCGTTATAGACTGATATATTATTGGCATAGGTATAGCCGGCAAAGTAAGCGTCTCCGCGGGCAGTCACGGCGACAGAAGTAGCGCAGTCATGACCATTACCGCCAAAATACGATGCATAGTTTACATTACCCAGTCCACTTGGCAATTTTGCGATGACACCGTCTGTCGGACCTTTGAAATCGGGTTGCTCGGCAGGAATCGGTGGTGAGATTTGGGACATTTGAAAGTCTTGTGAAGTGGTACGCCCAACAACATAAATTTCATCGGTTATAGCCGAAACAGAAATACCAAAGACCGTATCAGCGCCTGTACCGCCAAACATTATTGAGGATTTAAGCGTTCTGCCGTTCGGAGCAAGCTTCGACACAAATATATCGGTTACTCCTTTGAATTGAATACTGGTATTACTTGATGGAAATCCTTTGACATAATCGATGCTATTGGTCTCTCCTGCAACGACGGCACTACCGTCGCTGAGCACGAGCATCGCGCGGACACATTCATTTTTATTTGCGCCGATATAGGTTAAATATTGATTCTGATAACTCGAAAGGTCACCTGCATTGTTGAATTTCCCGACGAAACCATCGGAAAAGTTACCGGAATTGAAGGTGTTTTTGTAAGGTACACGAGTTGGGTCACCTGGCCCTGGTCCTGTCGGAGGCACAGGATAGGTTCCTCTAGTAAATCCGGATGTCGTCTCACCGGCAGCATAGACATAGGTGCCGGATTCGTCACAACCTACGGCATAGACTGCATCATTGCCTGCTCCGCCTAAGTATGTTACAAAATCATTGTCAAGTCCGGATGCTTTGAGTTTAATAAGGAATGCATCAAATAATCCGCTGTATGTTTTTTGATACGAAGTGGAATTAGATTGGTTGACAGGAAAATTATTGGATTTGGTTTTACCGCCGATACAGATGGCTCCACTGCTATTTTGAACGGTAACTGCATAAGCATAGTCATCATTCGTACCGCCAAAATATGTCAAAAATTCTAGTTTTTTACCATCAGCCGAAAGGCGGGCAGCGAAGGCGTCCACTCCTGAGGCATAATTTAATATCCAGCCATTAACGGACGGCATATTGCTTGAAGAGGTCTCACCGACGACAATGACTCGACCTTCGCCGTCTACAGCCACTGCATTGATTTTATCATCTGATCCGCCACCGAGATAAGTGGAAAAGAGTAATCTGGTGAGTGTAGGATCGAGCTTTGCGGCAAATGCATCGGTACCACCATGAGCTAAGGTGTCATACGAACCCGGCACGGTAGGATAATTCGGTGAGTCGGTCACCCCGACGATGGTTACATTGCCGTCTTTGTCAAGCTGCATACCGGTAATTTCATCACTGCCGGTACCGCCATAATACGTTCCGTAGACGAGCGGGTCAATCACGAGTGGCTTTTTGCTGTCGTAGTTGCCGACGGCGAATTGGACATTGTCGCCGTTTTTGACGAATGCACAATTGACTTTGACTTCGCGCCCTTCAATTTTTTGATAGGCATAAATATTACCGTTGTAGACATCGCCGAGGACGGTTGAAAGCTTTAGACCTTTGTTTTCTGAGATGCTTACAGAATTTGCACCGTTGAAGCGCAATGCAATCGATGAGGGATTCGCACCCGGCTTAACGATGAAATCGTAGCGCGGCTTTCCGTCCTGGAAAGTATAGACAGCGTCGATACCGGGATATACTTCTTCAGAAATGAGACGCGTGTAGGCAGGGACATTAGTGCGCCAAGCCGAAGGGTCTTTACCGAAAAAGTAATTACGGTTGCCTGCCTGCTCACCATCGCCGACTGTTCTTTTGGGATGTGCACCCACAAGCTCCATCGAAATCACCTGACCGGTGCGATGAACTGATTTTTCACTGCTGAATTGCTTGGCGCGGGAAGGACTGATTTTGCGGAGGCGGGATTTTTCGGCTTTGATTTCTGCGGCAGTAGCAGGGCGCTTGGAATAAATATCATACGTCAGACCAAGGTCGGTCAGCCAAATATTCATACCGCGTGTTTGCCCTAAAAAACGAACCTGCGAGGGCCACTGACCCTGATTTTCAACAAAAGATACCGGAATATTCGGCTTGGTCGTCACAGCCGAACTCGACTGCGCCCACGAGGAAACGGAGGCGGCAAATAACATGCATGCTATTACAATTGTACCTTGACGGAGCATAAAACTACCTTTGAATAATAATGAAGCGTAATAAATAATGTTGTTCGAAATGAAATGTAGAGTACTCTACAGAACGGCAAACTCTACAGAACGGCAACTTGAATTTGAAAAATAGTAACCTGCTGATAAGCAAAATGTTGCAGAAATACTAATAAATAAGAATCAAAAAAATGTTGCACGGAACCCGTAGGACAAAATAGGACATCATAACCTTACGGATAAAGTATATAAATCCGGAAATAATATAGTTGAGCAACGTAGGCGACACCATGCTGCCGGCGCCGTATCCCCTGTTTATGTTGTCGGCTTGTGTGATATGTATTGCCGCAGTAGACATGTCTTATCTGTCTAAATAGCAGAATTGACGGCAAAATAACACATCTTTTCCGTTGCCGCAAAGGGAATTTATAATACCGGTAAATTCTATGTCATTTTCACGGAAATTCTCCTGAATAATCCGTATTTTCGTGCCTCAAGTACTGCATTACCTCCACTTATTTATGAGAAATTTTATGTCATTTGAACTCCTGAAAACCCTCTGTGCCACGCCCGGCGTGCCCGGCCGCGAAGAACAATTCCGCGAAGTCGTTCGCGCCGAAATTACTCCCTCCGCCGAATCAATTACGACCGATGCGATGGGCAATCTTTTTGCTCTCCGCAAAGGAACGTCAGCTACTCCCCGCAAAATTATGATCGCCGGCCACATGGACGAAATCGCCTTTGTCGTCAAGCATATTACCAAAGACGGCTTTGTCTATTTCCATCCACTCGGTGGCTTCGACCCGCGTACGCTGATCGCACAACGGGTGAAAGTCTATGGTACACGCACCCTCGACGGCGTGATAGCCATCAAAGCAGCGCATTTTACCACACCGGAAGAACGCGGTAAGGTAATTCCACTCAATGACTTGTTTATCGACCTCGGACTCTCGGGCGAGGAAGCGAAGGAAGTAGTGAGCATCGGCGATTGCATCACGATGGAACGTGAACTCATCAAAATGGGGAATTTCTACACCGGCAAAACGCTCGACGACCGCGTGGGCGTATACGTAATGCTCGAAGTCTTCCGGGCGTTCACCGAAAGTCAGGATGATATCTATGCCGTGGCGACAGTGCAGGAAGAAATCGGTCTCCGAGGCGCGAAAACAGCGTCCTTCAGCCTGCAGCCCGATATTGGTATCGCCCTAGATATCACCATCGCAGCCGACACGCCGGGCGTCGATGAAAAAGATCATTGCGTGAAAATGGGCGGCGGCGTGGGCATTAAAATACTCGATTCGTCCTCAATTTGCCATCCGGGACTTGTACGCTTCCTGCGCGAACTGGCAGAACGTAAAGGAATTAAATATCAAATGGAAGTGCTGCCCGCCGGTGGTACCGATGCCGGTGGTATTCAACTCAGCCGCGGTGGTACTCCCGTCTGTACGCTGTCGATTCCATGCAGGTACACACACTCAGTGGTCGAATCCGTGCATAAAGACGACGTGCAGGCGACGATCGACCTGCTGCGCGCCTTTATCGAACATTCCCATGAATTTCAATTTTAAGGGAATTCTCTCGTAGCGGATAAATAACGTAAGACCTGCACTGTTGAAAAAAACAGTGCAGGTCTTTTTTTGTCCAATACTTGCCACTTTACACTCCGAAAGCATTAAACCTGCACAACAAAGTTGGATAATACGCCAAGTTCCGATATTTTCGCAGTCCGTAATCCCGAATACTTCCCTTATTCCCAGAAAATTACCCATGAAAAAAGTTTGTACGTTTTTACTCTGTCTGTGTGTGGCTGTGTTGTTGGTGCCGAGCTTAACGATGGCGCAGGATATTGTTGTGAGTGAGTATTCTGATGCCAACGGAGTACCTCAAGGTGAATGGACCGAGCTGCTCGTGGTTAAAGATAATCTAACGATTGTGGGATATACTTTCCGGGATAATGTAACTAATTTTGATACATGGAATGATTGTGTTAAGTTCAAGGATATACCTCTATGGAAAAACTTACGCGCGGGTACCGTAATTGTCATTCATCATCGCACAGCGCCTACCCAAACGGAAGTAAATAAATCACCGACAGATGGTCATATAGAAGTCGAAGCTAGTGATAGGACTGTATTCGAATCTCTTGGTATCATCGGTCAAGATTGGGAAGCTTCCGGTGCTTTGAGTATTTCACAGGCAAGAGATATTATTCAAATTACTAATGAAGCAGGTGCACATGTCCATGCACTCTCCCATGGGTCAAATACCGGGAATGATTATAATAATTTACCTCAACCCAAGCTCCAGCATCCTACCTCAATCTCTCAATTATTTATCGTCAGAGTATATCCGGGAATTACTCTTGCAGATTATTCGGGATCAGGTACGAAAACATTGGCAAGTGCGCAGATTCCAAGTAATACATCTAAAGGTTTTCCCAATTTTGGAGCGACTGCTACAGACAAACTCAATAGTCAATTCTGGCGCGCCACCCGGCAACCGACCTGGACGTCACCTACCCTTACGGCGACTGTCGTGGGGGGGAACACCGTAAAGCTTTCGTGGAATGCAATGGATGACCTCAATCCCGGGGATAATATTCAGGGCTATCTCGTGCTCTTTACTCCTGAAACACAGGCAGATACCAATAAACTACCGCAAGACGGCAAAAGCTATGCACCGGGCGAAGCAATCGGCGACTGGCGCGTGCTGGGTAAT
>JBPOHH010000016.1:0-2274 GCA_052035765.1 Bacteroidota bacterium | reverse complement strand
TCGGAGTGGCTGCGCCTGCTGCATTTTGTCCGAGAATATTGACGTATGCCTGTCGCCATGCCGTCGCACCGTTGACGGATATATATATCCCGCCTAAGTCTGTAATTGCTATTCTGTTCGGATCGGTGCGGCTCACGTCGAGCCCGGTCACATACTGCCCATACGTCCAGTCGCGATCACCTAAATGCCCTTGCCATGCGGTGGCAATACCGGAGTTGAGCGTGGTATTGAATACCTTTGTCCAGGTCAGTCCGCCATTGGTAGTCTTGTAAACGGTGGGAGTGTTTTTGTCACTGCTTCCGGCTGCGTAGGCGACATTAATATTTCCTGCTGCAGTGGCGACATAAAACGGGAAGTCGCTGCCGGAAATTCCCCCTACTTTAAACGCCCAATTTGCCGAACCCACATCGTAGGTGTAGAGTCCAAGAAATCCGCCGTAGCCCGCGCCGGTAACACCCGGATAGACGTCAAATTCATCAAGAGTAACGGCATAGAAGCGCGTTGTGGTGCCCTGCTTAGCGCCCGAAAAGGACACAATCGCCTCGCCTACGGGCATATTGCCGAGGGTGAGAAGGGTGAAGGATGCACCATTATTCGTCGAACTCAGCACACCGGCGTTCGTCCCGATATACATTGAATTTCCGTCAAAAAATGCTCCTGCAAGATGGCATCCACCACCGGTCGCATCGTCATATTTATTGGTGAAATTTTGTCCGCCGTCGGTGGAGAGATAAATGGTCGAATAATCGGAAATCAATATTCTGTCAGGATTTGCATAATCAACGATCATCGTGATACCGCCGCCGTCGGTAGGGTCAAAGGCAAGCGGCAGCCAGGAAGCTCCACCGTCAGTAGACTTCATCGGAAGGGAAAATCCTGTCTCGGGGTCGGTAGCAAGTACATAGAGAACATTAGAATTAACGGTGTACTGTACTTTCGAAACGACATAATCGCTCGTTTGCATGATGCGGAAATTCACCGTTTGCCAGCTTGCGGCAAGATTGGTCGTGCGAAACATCGCACCCGTCGCCGAAGCTGTGTAGATTTCATCAGGATTTGCGGGGTTGATAGCCGGACTGTAGAAAGCGCCGCCTGCGCCGATTCCTACGGAATTCCATACACTTGGCTGCGCCGAGCCGGTAGAGAAGACGAGGAGGAGTGTGAGAAACAAGTAGAGTATTTTCATAGAATTTCCTGGACGATTATTTGTAAATTTTTCCAAAATTACACCAAGGAACTCACATATCAAACGTGAGTTACAATCTTTCCTGCTTTCCCGAAAAAACCCAAAATTCCCGCAAAAGAATTGGCAATACATTACCTCTATTCTTGGGACTGACCGACGGAGTGTTCGAAAGGCCGTACGGGAGAGTTAATGAAAATTGACACCACGAAAAACACGCCGATAACCCGCCACGCCCTATTTTTGCAGTGAATCTAACGCATAACATCTCCAACTATCCCAATCCAAGACAAAAACACATGAACAATTCTCTCGAGTACAAAACGGCTGAAGAAGCGCTCAGTATGATCCGATCCGGTGACCGTATATTTATCCAGGGTAATGCCGCTACACCAACATTTCTTCTCAATAAACTCGCCGAGCGAGCGCCTCAGCTCCATGATGTAGAACTCATCATGCTCGGAGTGTTTGGCGACATCGAGCTCGCTAAACCCGAATATTCCAAGAGCTTTCGTATTAATTCCCTGTTTGTCTCCGATGCTATCCGCAAGGCGGTCAATGACAACCGCGCCGATTATGTACCTATCTTTTTAAGTGAAATTCCCGAGTTATTCAAGCGGCAAATCATGGCTCTCGACGTGGCAATTGTCCATGTATCGGTGCCGGATAAACATGGGTTTTGTTCGCTCGGCGTAGCCGTGGACGTCGCCCGCGCTGCCGTGGACTCCGCCAAGATGGTCATCGCGCAGGTCAATCCGCTCATGCCGCGGACGCATGGCGACGGCATGATGCATGTGAGTGCTTTCGATGCGCTTGTACATGTGCATGATGCGCTGCCGGAAGTAAATTACGGAGCCAAACTCAAGCCCGAGGACATCAAAATCGGACAGTATATCGCTGAAATGATTGAAGATGGAAGCACGCTGCAAATGGGTATCGGCTGTATTCCCGACTCAGTTCTCAAGTCGCTCGGCAATCACCGCGACCTCGGGATACATACCGAGATGTTTTCCGACGGAGTGATTCCACTCATTGAAAATGGAGTAATTACCAATAAATTCAAAACCAAGCATCCGGGGAAAGTCGTGGCG
>JBPOHH010000022.1:0-30144 GCA_052035765.1 Bacteroidota bacterium | reverse complement strand
ACCACTCAAGCAAAATACTCGTATAAGTCATTCAGTGCGAATGGATTTTTGCAGTTGTACCAAAGTTCGGATGTGCTCGTGGCCAACAATCGATTTCCCTTGTTTTATGCCGGTATTACTGCCCAGTATACCTATTCCGTTGGTCAAAGTGTAATGTTTGGTGGTCTGACGGTGAAATTTATAGGTTCACATTCAGCAGATGAATTTATCCCTCAGACCTGGAGCTCGATACCATCCCGTACCGAATCTTCGCTTGCATCATTTAACGGAATTGACGCATTTGTCGTTCTGCGTTTGGGAAATGCGTATGTGCGGGCTACATACACTAATATACTATCACAAACCTATTATTATGTATCTATTTACCCACAATTGGACCGCAATCTGCGCTTGAGTGTCTCATGGTCGTTTTTCGATTAACTAGCGGTGATTTTCAGTGGAAATTATATGGCAATAAGAAATGGTAGTCCGAAGTAATCAACAGGGTAGAAGGAGTGCTCATCAATTACAAGAGCAAATAGTTTACTACATTTACGTACAATTCAACCTCTATGTATATCATATTATTGTTTCAACAGATGATTGCTTCGAGTACGCATCTTTTTGCAAAGAGCGTAACATCGGAATTACATCCTGCGGTGGTGGTGTTACTCAGAGGTGTGTTTTCTGTTCTTGCCTACGGACTCTGGAGTCTGATACAGCGAAAGAAACTCAAGCCATTTGAAATGAGTGATTTACCTCTTTTACTCTTGTTGGGGGCTATCAATATACCTATCAATCAGTTGATGTTCATTTGGGGAGTAAGCTATACAACCGCTCCCAATGCTGCCCTTGCGTATGCGCTTTCACCGGCATTTGTGCTCATTATTGCTACTTCGTTTTTTGGTGAGAAGATTACAAAGTGGAAAATAATCGGCATCATTATAGCAATTATCGGTACGGTACTCGTATTATTAGAAAAAGGGTTAGAGCTTAATTCCCGACACTTCTGGGGAAATGTCATGGTACTCGGCGCGAGCTGCTCCTGGGCATTTTATACTATTCTCGGAAAACGTTTTGCACAGAAATACGGAGCATTACAAGCCACAGCTCTGTGTATGATGATGGGATTTATTCTGTATGTTCCGGTGTTTGGTATGCTTCCAATACCTATGAACTTAGGTTCCGTCTCAGCCGTTAATTGGTGGAAATTACTATACTTAGGCGGTGTGACGTCTACTGCCGGATATGCTCTCTGGTACTATGCTCTCACCAAGGGAGATGCCAGTAAGGTATCTGTGTTTAACAATTTGCAACCCGTGTTTACCACTGTGCTCGCATTGCTGTTTATGGGCACGCAGCCTTCTGCTTTATTTATCGTTGGCGGATTGATAGCTATCACGGGTGTGATCATTACTCAACGAGGATAAATTAATTATATACATTAGAAGAGGATAGAATGAAAATAGGACAGTATTCCGTACACAGTATTTCAACCGGGGAGTTCGGCCTTGACGGTGGTGCAATGTTTGGTGTGGTACCCAAGAATCTCTGGTCAAAAGCATATCATCCCGGAGATGAGCAGAACCGAATCCCGATGGCTGCTCGTTGCCTGGTGCTTCTCTCAGATGAAAAGAAAATAGTAATTGACACCGGATGCGGGACCAAACTCAGTGAAAAGCTGAAAAAAATTTACAACCTCAATACGACAGAACATTCGTTGATGAGTTCTCTTTCCTCATTAGGTATCAGTGCATCCGATATCACGGATGTCATTCTGACGCACCTGCACTTTGACCATGCAGGTGGTGCGACCCATCTTGAAAATGGCAGTGCGGTACCATCGTTTCCCAATGCTACATATTATATCCAAAAAGCGCATTTAGAGTGGGCAAGAAACCCTACGGAGAAAGATAGAGCGTCGTTTTTTAAGGAGAACTGGGAACCGATTATCTCTGCAGGAATGATGGAAGTCATTGATGGTAATGGAGTAATTTCTCCCGGAATCTCCGTCGAAACTTTCGACGGACATACGAAAGCTCTTCAAATGGTAAAAATATCCGATGCAGAGACGACACTTATTTTTCCTGCTGATGTTTTTCCTACATCTGCTCATATTCCGGTGCCATTCGTTATGGGATATGATAATTATCCACTAACGGCGATGGATGAAAAGCGTCGATTATTGCCGGTAATTGCCGAAGAGAAGTGGATAGTTTGTTTCGAACACGATGCATTCGTCCCGGCAGCCCGGATTATTGCGACAGAAAAGGGATTCTCTATCGGCGAGAAAATTGAGTTGTAATTATCTCCTTCATTGATGTAATCACATGTCTGAAATAAAACATACATATCCTGTTACTATTATTGATGATAGAACATATCTACAGGTCTGTAAAAGTCATGAAATATTCGAAGGCAGGAGTTTTACTGTTGTTTTTGAAGAAGAGCTTCAGGTAGCAATTTTCAGGATTCAAGGACAATTATATGCTGTATCCAATATCTGCTTGCACCAGCATGCTGCTGTGCTGTGTGACGGGTACGTAGACGGCACGACGGTTCGTTGTCCGCTTCACGGCTGGGTGTATTCCTTAGAAACAGGTCAAACGATGGGTAGCCGTTCGCATCTGGCTACCTACCGAATTCATGAGCAGGGCGGTAATGTCTATCTTGAGGAGCCGATTGTACAACGTCCGAAGTGGATGGAATCATTATAAAAAATGTATGAATAACCCACTGCACGATACATTGAAAGTAAAGAAAGCTGCAATCGATCTTGGATTTAGCAGCATAGGAATTACTGCAGCCACACCACTTACCGAAGAAGCGGAACGTTATGCGAGGTGGCTGGAGATGGGCTTTCATGGTACAATGAGCTATATGGAGCGAAATTCCGAAAAAAGGCGACATCCGGACGAGATTCTCCCCGGTGTGAAGTCTGTGGTGGTGGTTGCTCAAAATTACTTTACACCATTTACACATGCCGGTCTGAATTCGGACACAGAAGGTAAAATTTCACGATACGCATGGGGCGATGATTATCATGATGTAATGCCTTCTAAAATGAAAATCTTACAATCTCACATTGAGGAGATGTTTCCCGGCAGTAGTTCCAGAATTTATACCGATACCGGACCTGTACTGGAAAAAGCATGGGCTGTTCGGGCAGGAATCGGCTGGCAGGGAAAACATTCCAATATCATCAGTCGGACTCATGGCTCATGGTTCTTTATCGGAGTGATTTTTACCACAGCACTTCTTGAATCGGATGAACCGATGGGTGATTTCTGTGGGAGCTGTACTGCATGTCTTGATGCTTGTCCGACGTCGGCAATTGTAGCACCATATCTTGTCGATGGAACAAAGTGTATTTCATATTGGACCATTGAAACAAAGCCGCAAGTCGATATTCCGAAAGAAATTGCAGATAATCTGGACTCCTGGATTTTTGGATGCGATACTTGTCAGGATGTATGTCCGTGGAATCGATTTAGCACTCCGACTGACGAAGCGAGATTTATGCCGAGAAATCAGGAAACCACATTGAATTTCAAACAAGTTCTCAGCTTTACACAGGAAAATTTTTCGGAAAGGTTCAGAAAAAGTCCTGTTAAACGAACAAAAATGGCGGGTTTACAGCGAAATGTACGCTCGGTTATTTCATCTCAACTTACACTTTCTACTGAATCTTAACATGTCATTTACTTGGGGAAATACGGTCATCTGTGGTGTGACTGAGCGTACTGCGACGAAGTTTCAACCGCTAGGTTTATCGCTTGGTAAAACTCCATCACTATCCTTTCGGGAGTTATTACTCCACCGGCAGTTTTTTGCTGATTCGATTCGAATGCCGGTGTCGAGTCTGAAGTTTCAACGACAGGTCCATGGAGCAGATATTGCCCTCGTCGATAAAGATACGATTAATATCGAGGCAGATGGGATGATCACGAATCAAAGGGGGATTGTCCTCTGCGTTCTGATCGCAGATTGTTGTGCAGTGCTTTTGTATGATGAAGAAAATCAAGCAGTTGGAGCTGTACATTCCGGATGGCGCGGTACACATTTACAGATATCTCATCATGCTATTGATGCCATGGCTTCACACTTCGGTACCAGACCGGAGAAGCTAAGGGTATTATTATCACCATGTGCATCCGGCGAACGCTATTTGGTGCGGAAAGATGTCGCTGATTTGTTTCCGAGTGCTACAAAACAAATCAATGATGAATTTTATCAATTTGATAATCGACTCAGAATTACGCAGCAATTGCTCGAAAAAGGAATTCTCCAAGAAAATATTATTGTACGTGCGGAATGCACTATTGACAATCATCTCTTTCATTCCTACAGGAGAGATGGAGAAGCAGCCGGCCGTACGGCTGCGTATATAGGATTGAAATAATATTATTAACAAGAAAAACTATGCTGGCAACCGTACACTATTCAAATCGTGCTTATGAGGTTGATTTCTCGCAACCTATTGATATTTCACTAGCTATGTACGCTGGTGGAGATTCTGTCAATGCGTTCTATCTGCCCAAGCCGGAATTTATACCCTTTCGGTACGGTACGACAGTACTATCGAGACGCGAAGGCGGTGCTTGCAACTGTGAAGTACTCACCATTGCACCTCATGGTAATGGTACTCACACGGAATGCGTAGGGCATATCTCAACGGAGAGAATCACGATTAATCAATGTCTGAAAGAATTCATATTCTTTGCTGAAATCATTACCGTTAGACCGATACAATATGATGTTGATTATCGCATAACAAAGCACCAGTTGGAATCAGCCATACTCCATGATACTGAGGCACTAATTATCCGTACCTTACCGAATGATTCCGAAAAAATGACACAATCATATTCCGGTACGAATCCTGCCTTTGTCGACGCAGATGCGCTTGACTACCTGCGTGAGAAGGGAGTGAAGCATCTATTGATTGATCTTCCATCGGTGGACCGAGAGACCGACGGAGGAGCAATGCTAGCGCATCATGCGTATTGGAATTATCCCGGTTCTCCGCGGCTCGACGCTACGATTACAGAGCTGATTTATGTACATGATTCCATTCCTGATGGTCTCTATCTGCTTACCATCCAAATTGCCTCCCTTGAAACCGATGCATCACCGAGTAAGCCGGTGGTCTACACACTTTCACATCTGACTTAAAGCCAGACAGATAATGACGGTATACCGACAGGCTCGATGGAAAGGTATGCTTCGGCGTATTCTACTCCGATGAGAGAACCGAAATACCGTGCCCTTGCTTCAATCATTTCCATAAATGCAGGGTTGGAGATAAAAGTTTGCGGCTGATGAGGATCGTGGTCTGTACGAACAAAGACCTGAGATGAATACGCTCGAATTGCATCCATTTTTTGGTGAAAGACGGCGCTGATATCGATATAGAAGTTCGGTTGAAATTCATACGTCTGCATATAGCTAAACATTCTAGCGGGTCTATGAGGCGCTTGAGGCTGACCATTCCAGGTAGTATGAATCTTCACGAGGCCACTTTGAAAAATAGCAGCCCGTACTAGTTGGTGCACATGTTCATGGTCAGGGTGGCGTTCATTCGGCGGGTTAAACAATATCATTTTCGGTCGAAATCGTCGGATGGCTGTGATGATTTTTACTATATTTACCTTTGATATCTCAATATTACCGTCCTCCATCTGTAGGTTCGCACGAGTGTGTACACCCAAAATTGCAGAAGCTTTTTGCGCTTCTATTTCACGAAGCTCGACACTACCACGGCTTCCGAGCTCACCTTGAGTACAATCGACAATCGCAACAGTTTTTCCCTGAGAAGTTAGTTGTGCTATCGCTCCTCCGCATGACAGCTCTGCATCGTCAGGATGAGCAGCAAATACGAGTACGTCCGTTGATTCTAGTTCCATTTGTTTGTTTTACCTGTTATAATTACTTGAAAAATATAAAAAACATTTTATTTTATATCACAAAATTAACCCTGAAGCAGGGTGAAAACATGCATTTATGCACAATTTCCGAAAAAAAATTACAATTCATTGGTAAATCAGGAAAATATTAGTTGCATATTCAAAAACTTATCGTAACTTTGCGACGTACTGCCGTGAAGTTGGGTGCGAGCGGCAGGTAGTTTCTCCTCTCTGTTTTAGTTAAATGTTTGGCGACGAGAAGTTTTTTTACGCACCGGAAGAGGTTTTTATGAATATCTATGTAGGCAATTTGCCATACAACACCAATGATGCTGATATGAAAGCATTGTTCGAAAATTATGGCACAGTAACTTCCACCTCGATTATTTCCGATAAGTTCACCGGAAGATCACGTGGATTCGGGTTCGTCGAAATGGCTGACGACGATCAAGCAAGACAAGCAATCGAAGCAACTAATGGTGCTGACTATAACGGTCGCGCATTAGTAGTTAACGAAGCTAGACCACGCGAAGAACGTCCACGTCGTGAATTCAACGGTGGTGGTAATCGCGGTGGCGGATATGGCGGCGGCGATAGACGCGGCGGCGGTGGCGGACGTGATCGTTATTAAAAAGTACCCGAATCTCAGGTAATTTTTGAATCCAAAAGAAACCTTCATCCGATAATATTGGATGAAGGTTTTTTAGTTATATGTTGTTTATTTCGGTATTCTGACAATACTTGTGGAATCATCGCGGTCGAATTGCAAGCATACTTACTTCGAATGTGCTTTCCTGCCTTTACAAACAGAAGTATACCATACCTCATCTATAGTCAGAGTATTTTTAGTATCAGAGGGATTATGAAATCAAATAGTACAAGTGAACACACATCGGAATGGATACAACCGTTAAAGATATTTCTATTAGATGTATTTTGGGGAGGATATCTTGCGGTCATATCCGAGAGAATACTGTATTATCATGTTATTACCAATACTCCGGCTCCGATGGCGACAGCGAATACGTTTTTGCTCTATGGTATTGTAGCCATTGGTTTTGCACTATGCTGCCTACTTGCCAAGGTGTCGCTCTCGGCTCATATAGTCGGTATCCGGTATAGCGGATGGCGTAGGGCAGCCGTCCAACACATCGGCTGGGTCATGGCTATTATTTCCATCCTTTCCGGGTGGGTTATTACCAAAATTTCACCGGTAGATTTCTTTTCAGCGCAAGGTATACAGGGCGCGAGCCGTATATTTACTTCATTGATTACACCTGAGTTCTCGATTTTCGAAGCTGCGCTTTTTGCAATGATAGAGACCATTTATATAGCCCTGATGGCTACGGTGATAGCGATACCATTTTCTTTCGTATTGAGCTTCCTGTCGGCGCGTAATTTGATGAAAAATCATAAAGTTATGTTCGTAGTGTATTATGTGCTCCGTATGATTACCAATTTAACACGCTCCATTGAACCTCTCATTTGGGCTATCATATTTTCCGTTTGGGTGGGGATTGGCCCCTTTGCCGGAATGCTTGCGCTGATGATTCATACGGTGTCATCACTTACGAAGCAGTATTCTGAACAGATTGAAGATATCGACACCGGTACATTAGAAGCAATAGATGCTACCGGTGCTCATCCTGTACAGGTGGTATGGTATGCAATTTTGCCACAGATTCTAATTCCATTTCTCAGTTTTACGATATACAGGTGGGATATTAATGTTCGCATGGCAACGATTATTGGTCTGGTAGGTGGTGGTGGTATCGGTACTATGCTCATGCAATATCAAGGGTTAGCTCAGTGGAACGAAGTAGGGCTCATCGTGCTGATGATTGCGGTGGTTGTTTGGGTAATGGATTATGTTTCAGCGAAAATACGAGAAGCGCTCGTGTAATGACTCACTTTTTGTCATCAACGAAAATAATGACGCTGCTTCGATTTGATTGGTCTTGTTTTTGATAAGAGCTTTTTAGATATTGCTTATTACGAACCAACATCCTATACACAATTCGATATTCTTATGGTACAAATTCTCTATGAGCGTACAAATGACAGAGATAGTCATGAAAACAGAGCACGAGTGCTTTCCGGTGTAATTCCCGGGTCGCATTATACGCTCGTTGATACCGTTGCATCACAAAAACTCGACCTGGATACACTCGTATTCTGGGGCCACGGCACTGCACACACGTTGTGCGGCAAAACACCTGCTCAGTTAGCGGAAATTATTGCAAAATGGAAAAAGCTTAATACAAGACTCAATACGGTTGAGCTCATTACCTGTGATGCAAGGCATGTCATGGGAAATCGATCTGAATCCTATGCAAATCGTCTCAAGCTTGCTCTCAAGACCGGTTTTCTCTCTCCAACCCGAAATATCGTTGTCAAAGCCTTGCCTCTTACTGTGCATGGGATGTCCAACGCGAGTTCTATTTTGGTAGCAGACTACGGCACCAAAAGCTGGGTATACATTACTGCACCGAGAGACGATAGGGGAAATGACTACATGATGATGCAAGTGTATGATATTATTAAAAGAGATAAAGTCACTAAAAAATTACTGGAAGGTGATGTCGATGTAGCGCAACGGGCGGACGAAATGGTACGCGAATATGTGGAATATAAAGGGAAGCCGCGTGAGTGGACAATGAACTACGGGTATTTCAATACACTGAGAGCACATTTGTCTGCCGTGTGATGGGAGGCAGTTTACTATGCTTTGATGCCGAGCATTACGGATGAAGGGCTTTGAAAAACTGTTGAAGAACTGATTATTTTGACATAATGTTTAATTAAATGCTATAAATCTATGGGAACCTGGTCGTTACTTTCTGTTTCAAGTTCTAATGAAATCCAAAATAATTCTTCACATTTTGGTAACACCTGGAAGGTGACGTATCGACTGAAGTATACAAAGTCGTTGTTTGGAAAATTTGTTGAACCTCCCAAGATGGATTGGGATGAGATCATTTATAAATATGATTATCAGAAAAAAACATATTATCAGTTCAGGGATAATATGTACACGCGTAAACCTGACAGCTATACCATGGCTGTATGGGCGCAACGCTATTTTCGGGCATATTTACATGCACATAATACTCCATTTGTTGACTCAGGCCGTGAAAAAGGATACTCTAAGTTGTTTGATAAAAACGGTAGTCCCGTACCCGGAAGAGTGCTCGGCCGCCATGTCGGTGAGGCCAATCAAAACAAAGCCGTCCAAAATTACCTTTCCAGTAATGGAGGTATTCTGGAAATACAGGTACATGATGTTCCGGCATTATTAAAAAAAGAATCGTCAAGTACGAAAGACAAGAACCTGGAACGCCTTCTCGTGTTCAATTGTGGAGTACTCGGTATGGGAATGCGGGCAAAAGGATGGCAACATCTGCGCATGGATTCAACACAGCCAGAGGATACTTGGCTGAATGTATTTGAGACAGCCGACACTCATCCGCTGATCTCGACTGACGGACTAACGAAAACCGATCCTGAATATATACCTTCCGGAAATACACTGCCCAAAGGCGGTATTTGGTGACATTGAGAGAATTGTGTGCGTATCTTCAGTAATATTAATTACTTATAAAAAAAATGGCAACCATTAAAAAAAACTTTACAACCGATGCCACGGCTTCAGAAATGAAGCTGTACATTAATCAGAAAATTCTTACCCGTTCAGAACTGAAAGCACTCTTTGAATCTGCAGTATGGGTTGGCTATACATTGAATATTGAGTCCAAGCTCGGATCTGGTACGGTGGTGCTTCAAGACAATCTAGTCGAAGTTGTTATCAACCTTAGTTTTTTCGGAAAAATCGCAGCAAAACAGATTGAATCCGGTATTGATATCGGATTCAAACAATTACAGGGGAAATAAGCTGCTACACACAGGAGGTACATCTCTGGTAAATCAGATATTGACCATTCTTATCAGATAGATGATATCCGATAAGAATGGACGTATCTATTCATTATTGCCACCATTCATTACTGCCACAATCCCTTCCATTTTGCCAGGAGCTCAGCTTCACGTTCGGTGGTCAGACTTCTGCCTAGCGCTTTACTTACCGGTTGCACGGATGCTAACCATTCTGCACATGCTGTTACCGTGTCTTTCAACGAACGATACCTGAGCCCCGTTTTCAGTGCTTTTGTTGAATCAAACGTGCGAGTACCAAACTCAGGTGGAATCCATAGCGGCAATTCAGTATAGGGCTGTATTTCTTGTTCCAATAAAAAATGCTCGGCTACCGGAATGATATTCACATGAGCATCAGCAATCAAAGCGCAGGTCGAAATGACGTGCTCAAACGTGAGTGATGTATCTCCATCGGTATTATAAGCTCCTGTATTGGATTGCTCTACCATCAAAAGAATATAGTCAGCCAGGTCCCGTACATCTATGAATTGCGTACAGAGATGATATGCGTTGGGAACCAGGACATCGCCACCTTGCTGCATGCGGTAGACCCAATAATTAAATCGACCACTCCAGTCGTTTGGCCCGACGATCAGCCCGGGGCGTATCGTCAATACTCGATCCGGCATGTAGTATTCTGCCGCCATTTCACAGAGATACTTCAATGCTCCGTATGTTTCACCGGTGATTGTTTCGACTGTCGGATCTTCGATTCTCATAACATCCGCATTCTCGCTAAGATGGCCATGTTCGGACGCGTAAACAGAAACCGATGAGATGAATACATAGCGTTCTGTTTTATCGGCGAAAAATTCTGCTGACGCACCGACGATGCGAGGGAAGTATCCGCATGTATCTATGACAGCATCCCACTTTCTCCCGTTCAGCAGATGTAAATCCGTTGCTCTGTCACCTCGTATTTTTTCAATTTCAGGAAAATCATCCGGGAAATGTATCCCTCTGTTAAAAAAAGTGACGGAATGCCCATTTTTAATTGCCGCAATTGCAATATGACGCCCAAGAAATATTGAACCGCCGAGTATGAGTATATTCATAATTCACCCAATGAAAGTATATAGATATCCGTCTACGCGCCCCGTACTGTAGACACAGATAATTATAATAATGAAATAACTGTATGAAATATTTACTAGTAATGCTCTTGCTGTGTTTCCCGGTAATTGGTTGTACAGCAGGCGATACATCATCAATTCCATCTATGAAAGGCAAAAATATGACAACATCCTCACAAATCGATACTGCTACTTTCGGGGCAGGGTGCTTTTGGTGTGTCGAAGCAGTCTTCCAAAACCTCGAAGGTGTAGAGAAAGTAGTATCCGGATATTCTGGAGGCACTGTCTCATCTCCAAGCTACAAAGAAGTTTGCAGCGGATCTACCGGTCATGCTGAAGTTATTCAGATACAGTATAATCCACAAAAAATAAGTTATGCCCAATTATTGGAAGCTTTTTGGGGAACTCACGATCCCACCACGCTCAACAAACAGGGGAATGATGTAGGGACACAGTACAGATCCGTGATTTTCTATCATTCTGACGATCAACTCAACGATGCGAAGGCGTACAAAGCACAGCTCGATTCTTCCGGAATCTGGAACGATCCGATTGTAACCGAGATAACAGAGTTCAAGAAATTCTACCCGGCAGAAGACTATCACCAGAATTATTTTAATCTCAATGGCAATCAACCGTATTGTCAATTTGTTGTTCGACCCAAAGTCGAAAAATTTAAAAAAATGTTCTCCGGTAAGTTGAAAAAGGAATAATATTTACGATTATCGTAGTACAAGAAAAGGGCAGCTCATCATGAGCTGCCCTTTTCTTGTACTACGATGAATGCCATTCAATGGTCACGAGATACAAACCATGGCTATGGAGGCAGTGCCAACTACAATCTGGCCTCAAGCTGCAGTGAAACCGAACGTGTGGGCGCTAAATTCCCAAGAATCTCAACATAATAATAATCCAGTGCATTGCGCACATTGAGTGTACAGTTGATTGGAACGTCGAGTAATTGACCGAGCTTGAAAATTGCCCGAAAATCTACTACGGATGTAGGTACGCGAGCATCGGCATCTTCGACGACATTCAGAGCAGTAATTCTATCGTCAATACGTTCAACTCTACTGATAAATCTATAATCTGCCTGAAGTTCTACATAGTGAGCAAGTGGAAGCATCAGCCGTGAATACCACAGAACCGAAGATCTGAAGGGGAGTGTGAGCCCTGCATTATACTCACGTGGGCTCATCAGACTGAGAGACATTTCGATACCAACCGTGCTGTCGATGAATGAACGTACCATGCAATCTATTCCCTGAACTCGAGCTCGGGTAATATTCTCAAATTTAATTTTCCCGTCCAGTGTAAATTGTGGCTCAACCAATTGTGAGAGTTCATTTTGAAAATATGCTAGATCTACCGATATTGGTGATGAAAACCAAATAAATTCATACGCAAGTCCACCTTCGAAAGACCAGCTTTCTTCGGGTAATAGCTGCAAATTCGGTACGACCGTTATACCTTGAAACCGGAGTGCGGCGAAACGTTCGCCTGCCATCGGTGCTCTAAATCCTCTCCCAACCGAACCACGCAACCGAACACCAAGATCAGAATTATAGGATATCCCTAATTTAGGGTTGAACTGAATGTTTTGCTTAGAACTATCTGTCTTTTCAATATCATAGCGTCCACCTGCTGTCAAAGTGATTTGATTCAACCCGGAATATTCAATCTGACTGTAGGCAGAATATATAGACTGTTTCGGAGAACCGTACACAGGTGATTCGACGGAATTCAGAGTGGAATTAATTCCGGCTGTTAAGAATAGATCTCTCGTAACTTTGGCCGAAAACTGCAATTCGGTATTAAAAACTGTAGCCTTGGAATTAATGGCATCGACGCCAGGAGCCAGACCTTCGTTATGAAAATCTGTTGAAAAAATGCCCGAACGTAGCAACAAGAACACTCTATCATTAAAAAAATGCTTGCATTCAAGGGAAGCAGCCAACTTATCGGAGATGAGGCGTTCGGCTAAGTTGGTACCGGTCGGTGGTCTGGTTGCGCTATCTAAACTATTCCAATACACCCAATTGGCGTGATTCTCTGTTGCATAATTCACAAATCCCATCAGGGATGTCCTATCAGTAAAGGCGTAGCTTAGCTTAGAATAAAGGTTCCATTTTTTGGTATCATCGAACAGCCGGTACGTGCGGTCGAAGCGAGTGCCGCCTGATATAGTAACGCTCAACGGTCCATACTTTCGTGCATAACTGGCATCAATTCCATAGTTTTCCGGAAGTGTACCAAACACTTTCCATCCTTCATGGCGCGGTTGAGTATAAATACCCCCGTAGGATCTGATTTTGTATTCAGGAGTAGATGTAGGAGAAGCGGTAAATATACTCACGACACCACCAAGGGCAGACGTGCCATATAATGCAGAGCCTGCACCTTTGAGGACTTCGATACGTTCGATATTAAGGAAGGGAAGAGCATCGAATTTCATATCGCCATTATCTCCTGAAAGCATAGGAAATCCATCTAACATCAGGGCGACGCGGGATCCAAGTCCTAAAGCAAACCCTGATGAACCTCGGATACTCACCTGGTCTTTTGCCATATTGACGCCCGGTACATAGCGTAAAGCATCGTCAATTCTGGTAATATTCCGAGATTCAATATCTTTTGCTTCGACAGTAGAGACACTGATAGGGACGTCTTGTACTGCCTGTGTATGCTTGCTTGCCGAGACAATGACCGTACGAGCACGTACTTCAAGAGGTCGAAGGTAAATTTCAATCTCCAGAGTATCATTGTTTTTGATGGAAACGACAGTAGTAGCAGGAAAATAACCGACGAGAGAAGTGGTAAATGTGTATGTACCGGCCGGAATTGAAGAAATGGAGAATTCGCCGTATTTATTTACGTACGCACCACGCGCAGTGGTTTCGACCTTGACGACAGCACCTGCAACAGGTCGCTCAGAAATCGAATCAAGTACAATGCCTTTAACGAATCCTCCGGTTGCTAAAGCGGGAGATACACTTGCCAAAGCCACCAATCCACACAACAAAACGAGTACTCTATGACGCATGTCTATACTCCTAAAACGGTTGAGGTGGTAAATTCTGGAAATCGACATCAATATCGGCACGGTTTATCTTTCCCTTTTCAACGAGTACCGAAGATGGCTTCGTATTGTCACCATTCTGTGAATGGATGCCAATGACACGCTGCTGTTTCGTAAGATCTGAACCATACTGCTGTGCAACGGCGATATATACCAAATTCACGGGAACATCAGTGAATTCAAGGGAATACGTACATGAGTCTACAAATAACGGAAGGGTCTCATTTATTGTTTTGGGGGCGATATAGACATTCCCGGCGAGAATATCTCTGATAATTCCTGCACTGTCAGGATATGTCTTAAATCCAACAACACGAATGAAAGCTACGGAATCCTTTGCATAATTCCAATTCGCTACCCCGCCTTTATATCGAATGGTGCCGGTCAGATATGTTTTGTTTTCGGGAACATGCGAGTTGTTGGGCTCAAGCCCTCCATTGCAAGCAGTAATGCCAAGCAACGACACCAGGGCATACAATCGAAGAATGTAATAGCGCATACGAGTAGTATAATAGTGCACTTGTTGACGACAATCCGATAGACCATAACGTAAAAAAGCTGTCGGAACGACAGCTTTCAATTAGTTGTGCGGAAGACGGGACTTGAACCCGTACACCCAATGGGCGCCACCCCCTCAAGATGGTGCGTCTGCCAATTTCGCCACTTCCGCTTGTTTGGGGAGCGCAAAAATACACCGTTTTCCGGTATTAACAAAAAGAAAATTTCTGCATTGGTAGTAACATCATGATAAATAGTACGGTAAGAAAAAGATGAATGAAAGGAAAACTATAGAAATACACATCTCATAAGCATGCAGTATCCCGGTGTAAATCGTATCAGGTGTGTTTGTCTTTTGAAAGGGCAGTGAGTACTTCTTTGATTTTGTGCTCAAGCACATCAGGCGTAAATGGCTTGATGATGTAATTATTCACCTTGAGCTTGATGGCAGTAACAACATCTTCTGTATTACCATGGGAGCTGATCATGATGATAGGAATATGCTTGTATTTATCCTGATTTTTAACTAGAATCGTAAATTCTAATCCATTGAGGACTGGCATGTTCCAATCTGTCAGAATAAAATCTACCTTGTTTTCTTTGAGCATTGTATATCCAATGAGACCATTTTCGGCATCAAGGACATCATGGAACCCTATTTCTTTTAATGATTGAATGATGATTCGACGCTGGGTCGTCGAATCATCTATGACCAAAAATACCATACGACCACCTCTACAATGAACAACACTGACCAAGCCTCTACTCCGTATCGTCTGCAAATATAAGAAATAAAGCAACCCCACAGTCGGAGTGTTCGTTTCTTATACACCCGAAACGAGTTACATTGCAGACTTACTTTCTTGCTATAGCAATCAAATGTTTTGTTTGTACTATACTACCGGTGGCACTGTCGGTCGCCTCGATGACCACGACATACCCTCCCGGCGGAAGCAGTGTATTTGTGTCATCTCTTCCATTCCATACTACTGCGCCTACGCCGGCAGTGTACGTTGTATTGAGTAATGTACGTACCAAGACTCCATCGACAGAGAAAATACCGGCAGTGACCGTACTGCTGGGATATTCCAGCGTGTAAGATATAATCGTAAATCCATCAGATACATCAGAGGGAGAAAATGGATTTGGGGTCGCAGTTACTCTACTTGAGGAAGGGGATGTAAGCATGAGACTATTCTGAAATCCCGGTGTGGCTCCTTGTACCAAAGTACCACAGCTCGACCAGGAAGATGACTGTGCAGAGGGGAGCGTAGGCAATATTTTCTCAAGGGATACACCTTTGCGAATGCTCAGCGATTTATCATGCCATTGTGGAGAATACGCAAGAGAGTCTATGATTACTCCGTTTGGGTCTCGCAGCACAATGAGATCGCCGTCAGAGTTCAAACTCATCGATGAAGGAGCGATAAATGTGTGTTCGGTAGACTGTAGCGATGGATACTGCTCAAAAAACACAGAATCCCATGCCAGTACCGCATACCGGTGAGGTTCAATTCTGCCGCCTAAGTGCAATGTATCGGCATCAGCAGTCGTAGGCTTGTCGTGCAACTTCCATCCTTGCAAAGGGATAGGGTATTCGGTAGAATTATAGAGCTCGATAAATTCAGCTTCACCCGTTCGAGGCTCGTACATGATTTCATTGACCCGGACGCTGAAAATAGGATACGATAGAAAGAGTGATGTTCGAAGGGTGTCATTCTGCGTTCGACTGTCGCCAAGAGCGCGACAGACGGCAACACTCCTCATGTTGCCATATTTCCTGACCAGTTGGTAAATCTTATCAGACTCGACGTTCAGCACAATCGTGTCGCCTGCGGTGAGGGAATCAGCTTCCAGGATTGCACATTCGGACAGCACTTCGGTACCGAATATGGATGAAGTATCAATAAAGAGAATCACCGTCGGCTGTATAATCGTCTCCAAACTCTCATTACGTGCCGAAATTGTATAGACATTCGAGAGTTTGTCATAAGTACAATCGACAATTGATAAGTCATTTTTCCAAGGAGAAACACTATTGGTATAGCCGCAGGTAGAACTGTCTCGCGCCGTGCATGCAGATAAATTAGTAGGGTACAATGCCGGTCTGTCATAGAGTTTTCTCTCAAAAGAAATCCCCCTTTTTACCCATTTTACCGAATAATAAACGGAGTCGAGAAGAATAGAATCCTTGTCTCGGATCACAATGACATCGGTGGAGTTGTTGAGAGTTGGAATTTTTACTTCATAGACAGGTGTCTCTGTCGGAAGAAGTTTTTGATTATGAAGCAGTGTAGAATCGGTTGTAAGTACCGCATATCCGTATGCTGCAACTTGAAGGTGTTCAATCGTAATCACTGTCCGTGTATCATGAAGCAGGATCGTCCCATCGACAATTGCCGTCGATGAAGAATTAAATAGCTCAATCCATTCAGGCTCATCTTCCGTTGGATTGGGCTGAAATTCATTAATCAGGAGTTGTGAATAGGTAAAAGATGTGCAGTACAGGAGCCCGCTTATCAGCAGGACAAAAAGTCGTGTGAACATAGTAGTATGTCTCTTAAGTGGTTGTGAAAAATGAAAATAAGGCTGTTTGGCTGCTAAAGAAAACTTCGCTTTACAATCGTGAAAATTCTAACAATATGGCGACTAACTGTTCTAATGCTATCTTGTCGGTGTCATCAAATCTATTTCGTAAAGGGCTATCAATATCCAATACTCCAATGAGCTGATTAGCGTACACCAAGGGAACCACTATCTCAGAATTAGAATCAGCATCACATGCAATATGTCCTTCAAAATCATGCACATCCGCAACGACGATTGTTGTGTTTAACTGAGCTGCTGTACCGCATACACCCTTACCCAAGGGGATGCGCACACAGGCAGGTTTCCCTTGAAACGGCCCCAATACGAGTTCGGGTGCTTTGTAAAAATAAAACCCAACCCAGTTCACATCCGGTAAGCTAAGATAGAGTAGTGATGAAAAATTTGCAGCATTGGCAATCATATCTGATTCACCCTCTAGGAGCGCTTTGCATTGACGCAAGAGAACTTCATAGAGCTCGATTTTTGAGTGCGTATCAACTTTTACAAGAGGTGCTACCATAGCAATTACTAAAATGTGACCGGTGCAATTACGAATATTGCTGTATCCCAGAGAGCATGAGAAATGATACCTGGGATAATAGAATTAAAGCGACGGTACATCATACTCCAATGTATACCAAGAACTAATGCTGCCAGAAGCAACATAGGATTCAAAGCCCAGATATGAACACCCGAATACAGGAGAATACCTATCACGGTGCCTTTGGTAAGGCCAAACTTAGCCATGAGTTTATGTTGCACAAAACCTCTCCAGAATATCTCTTCGGCAGGTGCGATGAGGAAAAAAAGGAGCGGGGCTATTACTTCAGGAGCAAGCTGTGATTTGGTCTGGTAAATAGATTCGATTTGCGGTATAACCTGAGTGAATAAATGTGAAAACAAATAAACACCAAAGCGTGACATTCCGTACAAAATTACGGCATGAATGATACCTATCCAAACAAATTTCCATTCAAAATGGAAAATTTTTTTGAGGTCGGTCCGCTGCGTGTAGAGCGAAAAGCCGGAAAGCAGCACTGTCGAAAAGCTCATGGCGTACCAGAAATACTGTTTGTGTATAATAACAGCAATTTCAGGGAAATGCGAGAACATCATGAACCAGAGAAATGCAGCGAGCCCGACACCTATGTATAGTATTTTCACGGTATTATAGTAATGCTGAAAGAAGTAATCCGATTGCAAGTAAGATTCCGAAAAGAAAATGATGCTGAGCGGTGTGAACATCGATCATAGCAAGCTCGGCTTGGGTAGTTTCATCGGCCTGTGATATGGTTTTGATGTTCTTCAATGCAGGCGGGAGACTCAAAAGAACCAATAATGTCCATGGTGACAAATATTGAGTAAGCACCATACCGATCACGCACCCATAGGCAGCAGCAATAAGGACATAATACTCAACCTTTGAGCCGCCTAAACCCATGACAGTCGCTAAAGTACGTACACCGGCTGCTCTGTCATGCTTGATATCGCGCAGATTATTAGCATGTAAAATAGCAGTAACCAGGAAGCCGACCGGCAATGATGTTAGCAGGATAGCTGTGTTGTAGGTGCCGGTGAGCACAAAATATGAACCCAATACCATTAGTGGTCCCATCAGCCAAAAGACAAGTATATCACCGAGTGCTAGGTATTTATAGCCAATTCCTCCGCAGTAAAGGTATCCGCCGATGATGCCTGTTAGCCCAAGATAGAGCATTTCTATTCCACGGACCTGTACAAAGAATAGCCCAAGTAAGAAACAAAGCGAAAAGCTGATGATTCCGCCAATAAATAACTGCTTCGGTTGGATGAGTTTGCCGACTAATACTCCACTCCCGCCGAATGCACCCTCTTTGTCGACACCCTTCATATAGTCATAATAATCGCTGATCAGATTGGTGCCGGCATGGATGAGAAGAGAACACACAACAACAGCGGGGAAGAGATCCCATCGAACACTTCCCGGGAACGCCAAAGCCAGCATAGCACCAATGATGATAGGCACCATGGATGCTGTAAAGGAAAATGCACGAACAGCTTGCAACCAAAGACTAAAGGCACTGCGTGTCGTAATTGTAGAAGTCACAATTCCTCCATAGAGAATAAACGTTAAATTTGAAACAGACAAAAATACAGAACAATAATCTAAAAATAATAGGAATACCTTCGAAAAAGACAGAAAATCGTGTATTTTGCAGCAGGAGTCAAGGTCTAATTCCGGTAAAGTGCAGGTAACTGCTTCTCTTCTACAGAATATTATTATCCGATATACCAATGCAACTAACGTTTTCTGATTTTATAATAATTGTATTATATCTAATAGCCGTTATTGCTATTGGATTTTATAATAAAAAAAGCAAAACGACAACTGCGTACATATTATCCGGAAGAAAACTGACCTTGCCATTCTTCGTTGCCACGTTGGTGGCTACGTGGTATGGATTAATTCTCGGTATAGGGGAGTTCGTCTATTCGCAGGGTGTAGTAGCTTGGATTTGTATGGGGTTACCGTATTATGCATCTGCGGTAGCTTTTAGTATAGTGTTAGCAGGGAAGATACGAACCTCGAATGTTCTGTCAATTCCTGACTTGATATCACAAAAATATGGCCGGCATGCAGGTCTTATGTCTTCATTATTAGTCCTTATAATTTCCATTCCGGCGGCGTATATTCTCATGCTCGGCGTACTTGTAGAGATGATGACCGGATTACGGCTTGAATACTCGATCGTCATAGGGTCAATATTGTCAATATGTTATATGTTTACCGGAGGATTCGAATCGGATGTTAAGACGAATACATTACAGTTTATTCTTATGTATGCGGGGTTTGGAACATTGCTTGTTTTTGCAATTGGTACACTCGGATCACCTTCGCATATGCTTAGTTTGCTTCCTGCTTCGCATACAAATTTCATGGGTAATTCCTCGTGGCAGGTCTTGTGTACCTGGGGGATAATTTCATTACAGACATTCATTGATCCTAGTTTTCATCAGCGTTCGGCCGCCGCGGTGACTCCTTCGGTAGCACGCAGAGGTATACTGATATCTGTAGTCTGCTGGCTGGTATTTGATTTTCTTACTATAACTACCGGTCTGTATGCTCGTGCGTATATAGTAGCTGAGCCCATAATGTCGTACCCGGCATTGGGAGCGGCGGTACTGCCGCCTTTCTGGAGAGGGCTCTTCGCAGTATCTTTACTTGCGACGGTGATGTCATCACTGAACAGCTATGCTTTTCTTTCCGCTGTTACTATTGGAAATGACATTATTTATCAACTAGTTAAGCGAAAGAATTCAACGTATTGGACGCGATTAGGTCTGGCAGTATCGACTATTGTAGGAATTGCCATGGCAATAGTTCTGCCATCGGCTGTTCAGTTAATTTATAAATCTGCTTCCATTGCAGTGCCCGGCCTGCTTCTGCCGATACTATCAGGGTACAGTAGTAAAAAGCACCTATCCCGAAGAGGGATTCTGATAATAATGTGCGCTTCTTCCGGGATTTCGATAGTATGGATGACCCTGTCTACTCTTTCGGTACTTCCACCCGGAGTTCAAGAATTTTTTGCTTCGATTGAACCAATGATACCCGGTATCGTGCTTTCTATTGTTTTGTATAGTATTTTTGCATGTTCATATCGGCGAACAAGACCAAAATGACTCCGGACCCGGGCGAATACTACATCGATTCTTTGACATTAATTATGAAAAGACTCCTACACTTCATATTGACAACGTTAGTAGTTACAATACTTATAGCGTTAGGCGGAGTACAAGAAAGTACAGCGCAATGGAAAAAAGTGACTAACCTACCGTCACCCTACAATTCCGGATATTACCTCGATGTGTTTTTTTTACCAACCAATCCACTCTACGGATGGGTATGCGGCTTCAGAGGATTCGTTCTTCGAACAACTGATGGCGGGCAAACCTGGCAGGGAGTGACCATACCTTCCAATGGCGGATCCTCACTTTCACCAATGCTTGAGAGCATTCATTTTGCTACACCGCTCGTTGGGTATACTTCAGGTCCGGATGGAATATTTAAAACGACAAACGGCGGGTCAATTTGGAGAAATGTGACCCCTCCCAATCCAAGAAATCGTCAATTTTGGGGTTGTTATTTTGTAACTCCCGATATCGGTATGCTGGTAGCAGGAGGATGTAATAGCGATGGACAGGGGTTTTTCAGAACGACGGATGGCGGCGCGACATGGACAGAATATTCCGGCTTTGCCGGTGCGAGCGGGATGTCAGACGTTATGCTCTACAGCCGAGATGGAATCGGATATGCCTCAAGCAGCGGGTGGATTTGGAAAACACTTGACGGAGGGGTTACGTGGAATCAATTTTCACAAACCGGGGCACTCTACTGGCAGGAAGAAATTACTAATCTCGGGTCTTCTTTTTTTGTACCAACCTCCGGCAATGACTGCTCCGGAACAGGAACTAATGATGGCTCTCTGAGGTTCTCTACCGACAACGGAACAACCTGGAGGCGATATAATACCGGCGAACCAATGTTTGGTTCGTTTCTCATAAATTCACAGACCGGATGGGGAGTAGGCAGCAATAGATCAGTGTATTATACCGATGATGGCGGAATGACCTGGGAAAATCGCAACTGTGGAATAGAAGGGGATGATGACCTCGACGATGTGTATTTTATCAATGACTCTATTGGTTGGACAGTCGGCGATGGACTTTACCATACAAACTATCCGAAGGCACTCACTGTTTCGATAAAAGCGACCGGGCAATTGAAATTTTGTGATCGAGACTCGGTAATACTGGAAGCCTCGGAGGGATTTGCATCGTATAAGTGGTCTGATGGATCGAGCGGTCGGAAGATAGTCGTCAAGAAAGGAGGCGTCTATACCGTGTCTGCTTTTGATAAAGAAGTATGCGTGTATGCTGTCGATTCTATTACTGTAACAGTCTTACCACTTCCGAAATCTACTGTCTCGCTGAGTAGCTCGAGGCCGGTGATATGTTTTGGTGATACTCTCACACTCTCGGCACCGATAGGATATCCCTCGTATTTGTGGTCTACCGGCGAAACGACACAGGAGATTCGTACTACCGTAGCCGGAGCGTATGTGGTTGCAATTATTGATACTAATGGATGTGTCAGCTACTCTGATACCATTCGAGTGAGGGCAATTCCAAAGATAAAACCTGTCATTACTGCCAAACGAAACTTTACGTTCTGCCAGGGAGATAGCCTTACTATGTTCGCTTCTCCCGGATACAGCTCATACCGATGGTCCAATGGAGCTACGACATCCTCTTTTACAACGAAAATCGGCGGACCATTCACTGTAACAGTCGTAGATTCAAATGGTTGTGTAGGAGTTTCTGATACGGTAATAGCTGTGGAATTATTTGCCAGAAATAAGCTTCAAATCGTTGTTGCAAGCGGATTCTTTGATTTTGACAGTACGGCGTTAGGGGAGAGGAACTGCAGAACGATATCACTGCGCAACCGTGACTCTGTCCTGCCCTACGTGCTAGACAATCCGTATCTTATCAGGAATATGGTATTCTCGGTACCTCAAAGCCAGCTGCCAATCATCATTCCACCGCTCGATACTTCGGTCATTACTGTTTGCTTTGCCCCCTATGACACTATGCTCCAGCGGGATACACTGATTTTTGAAGATACATGCTCGGTGCAGACATTACCGTTAGTAGCACAAGGGAGCGTCATCTTTACAACAGGTATATCCCGTTGTGAAATACCACTTGCAGGAGTTATTTATTCTCTGGGAGCCAATTACAGGGTATCCTTGCCATATCCGCAGCCATCAAACGAAACAGCAACGCTAAAAGTAACAGCAGGTGAATCGTTTTCAGGAGCAGCCCACAATGCAAATCCTGCAGTGTTAAAAGACATGCTTGGAAATACAGTCGCAGTCGCCGAATCACGTTTGGAATCCACATCCGGGATCCAGCATATCCGGCATTCAGTGTATCAATACACCTTCGACACACGGCATCTTGTAGCAGGCGTGTATTACATTGTGCTTCAGCTCGGAACGGATGTGAGTGTCACACCATTATTAGTACAACATTAGCATGCAATGGACTTTGTCAAACTTTCTGAGCATTCTGCGAGGAATTCTCGTTCTCCCAATGGCGTATGCTCTGATGAATTCGCATTCCACAGCAGTTGTTTTACTCTGTATAGGTGCAGTCATCACCGACATTTTGGATGGGTATTTTGCCCGAAAATTCAAACAGGAAACGGAGTCAGGGCGAATCATCGATCCGCTCGCCGATAAAATATTTGTGGGAGCAATGGTCGTAGTTCTTTCGGTAATGGGGAAAGTACCTGCATGGTTCCTGATATCTATTTTAACAAGAGACGTCCTTATTTTTACCGGTGGTATGTATGTTAAAAATCGATACGGCTTTGTTCTGCCGTCGAATTATCCCGGAAAAATTGCCGTTGTCTGTATTTCTCTTACACTGCTCGGAATAGCAGTAGATTGGAACGGGGCTATTCTTCAGTATCTCGAATGGATTTCGATGGCTGCAATGCTGATATCGCTGGGAATTTATGCGAAACGTTTTTGGTTGGTCATCCGCACGGGTAGAGAACGCTGAGATTATTTATTTTCGCGCCGGGTAGCTTGCCGAAGGTATTCAGAATGATTGTTTTTCTTCATATTCTATTATTATTATGGGTTTATTTGACAAGATCAAACAAAAAGTGGCTTCAGCATTTGAGGCGGTCACGTTTACAAAACTCAAAGAAGGGCTCGAAAAAACGCGCTCTGCTTTCGTCAACCGGCTCAAGTCTGTACTTGGAAGCGGTAGGAAAATTGACGCGGAATTACTCAATGATATCGAGGAAATTTTACTCACATCGGATATTGGAGTCGCCACGACGATTTCGATTATGAATGCCGTGAAACTCCGGGCGAAACAAGATGGATTCAGCGACAGCAGTGAGATTTATGAGATGATTAAAGAAGAAATCCTGTCTATTCTTACTTCCGTGCCGGCACCGCTGGAAGATGCTGTGTATGCTGTCGATCCCAATGATGTGCCCCATACAATTATGGTCGTAGGAGTCAATGGAGTGGGAAAAACGACGACCATCGGCAAGCTCGCCCGCAATTACCGGGAAGCCGGTAAAAATGTCATTATCGGAGCAGCTGATACTTTTCGGGCAGCAGCTAATGAGCAGCTAGAAATTTGGGCAGAAAGGGCAGGAGTAGATATCGTACAACAAGGTCACGGGGCAGACCCGGCTGCCGTAGCATTTGACACAATCAAAGCAGCTACCGCCCGTAAATGCGATGTCGTGATAATTGATACGGCAGGACGCCTGCACAACAAAACCAATCTCATGGCCGAACTCGAAAAAATGAGCAGGGTGATGAAAAAAGTCAAGGCAAATGCTCCCAATGAAGTCTACCTCGTCCTCGATGCTACGACCGGACAAAATGCATTACAGCAGGCGAAAGAGTTCTCCAAAGTAGCGAAATTAACAGGCGTCGTACTCACAAAGCTCGACGGTACGGCAAAAGGCGGGATTGTGATTGCAATTACCAATGAATTGAAATTACCGGTAAGGTATATTGGAGTCGGTGAGAAAATAGATGATCTTCAGCCATTCAACCCAAGCGATTATGTGAATGCACTGTTTGAAGAACGGGAAAACGTGTAAAAGTCCATACCCGCCAAAAAAAATCCCGACATGCGAATAATCAGGTTCACATGTCGGGATTATAGTTTTTATCCCTGCAGCTTCCACCATTCCAGCTTCAGCTCAGGGAAAACAGAATTCCGTTCTTCAATTTCCTTAAGAATTTTCAAATCCGGCTGCTTTATTCGCTTCTTGCTGCCCTCACACCGTTCTGCCATTGAGCAGAGAAGATTAAAGTCAGAATGGTGATACGAAAAGCGTTGCTCGGCATAATCTTTGGCAGAAAACGTCGAAATTAAAAACTGCCAATCGCTGGCCTGTAAGAGCATGAGCTCTCTCAATGCCTGCGTCAGTATACGTTTGATGTTTTCTGTCATAGTTTCTACCGGATATTTCCTGAGAAGTTCAGCGAACCTCAATTCATCACGGTAGATTACTTCCCATGTCCATTTTGTATCATCACCAATCCATACTTCATGATGTCCTCCACGCCCCCAAGAACTCTCCGGAATTGCCATAACTTCCCTTGGCTTGACGTAATCTATTTGTTCTGATGCGGTTACAGCATTTACATACGGTGAGAAATGGAGTCCTTTGAGCACAGCTTTTACGAACTGAGGTCCTTCAAACCACCAATGCCCGAATAGCTCAGTATCGAAGGGAGTGCATAATGTACCGAATTTACCGGATTGTGACCGATAACCGATGAGAGTAGATTCGATGGACTTGATAAAATGAAACGCATGTACGTCAATTTTTTCGGAAATCCAGTCCGGAACATAGAGCATTTTATACATCATATCGGCTTTGTTGTCGGTGACACGCCAATACCGGAGCGCCGAACTGAAATGTTTCTTGTGGAAATCCAAATACGTTGGATCGCCGGGATAGCCGGAATCACCGCTCCAGACCTGCATAGCAACTTTCTGATGTCTTGTAAATGCGATTGAGGATTTACTTGACGGGACTTTTTGCTCAGACTGAACATTAAAAAGCGATAATGGAGTACGGTCAAAGCTGTTTTTGCGGACGACGAAATCCTTAGACCATGTAGGAACAAATGTACCGCTTTGAAGCGCTCCCAACGGCTTCGCATTATTGGTAGGTTGTTGATCTATAAAGAAAAATTCTATACCATTATCAGCCAGAATTTCTTCGACACCAAGTCGGGGATGGAGTTCTGAAAATGTCGGTACGGGTACATAAGTCTGCCATGCATAGGAAGGTCTATAGGCGCATTCGGGTATCCAAGCTCCTCGCGGACTTTTCCCAAAATGCTTTGTATAGTTCTCGACTGCAGCTTTCATCTGAAGGGCTACACTGCGGTCGTCACCGAGCAGGGGAAGGTATCCATGAGTGGCGCCACAGGTAATAATTTCGAGTGCATGCTGATCCTGGAGTTCTTTTAACGCATTAATAATCGAACGGTTATAGCGTTCTACGAACTCTTCTTTACGGGCAGTGTACCATTGTTGCCAGAACTGAGCAAGGTAGATATTATGAGGTACTGCTTGATGCCTGCGGAAGTACTTTTCATCTTCGGAAGCTAGGCGGATTTTGTTGGTGCAATACTGTTCGAATAAAGCCGGGAAATCTTTGTGTGCAAGTTGTTCACAAAGTATAGGTGAGATATCGATGGTTACTTTCGGAGGGATTCCTTCGGCGAGGAGCTCATGAAATGCATTCAATAGCGGGATATAGCATTCGGCGACCGCTTCACAGAGCCAATCACTGCCATGCGGCCAATTCCCATGATGGAGTACATAGGGAAGATGAGTATGGAGTACTAAGACGTAATTTCCTACATTCATAAATAAACCTTAGAATATCAAAAAAAAGCCGCATTCATATATACTACGAATGCGGCAAATATACTCAGAAAAAGTAGATTAATGTATACTTGTTGTGGGGCCGCTCGGGAATTGATTATGACCATCAAGTACTATTTCGCCGTATTCTTCTTCGAAGCGAACGATATTATCGTGTAAAGCGTGGGTCAGAAGCTTTGCGTGCTGCGGAGTCATGATGATACGGGCATGTACTTTAGCTTTGGGTAAATTAGGAAGAATTCTAGTAAAATCTACCACAAATTCGGCAGGCGAGTGACTGATAATTGCGAGATTAGAGTAAATTCCTTCGGCCTCTTTCTCGCCGAGCTCGATACTGATTTGTTGATGATGTTCTTTTTGGTCTGCCATTGGGGTTTGATCTCCAGTAAGTAAATAAAAATGCCGTTACGAGCGGCTACTACGTGTTTTATCTTTTCTTAAGTATGTCTGCTTTGTCATACATAGCTTTTGATTTTTCAATATAGCCTTTCTTTATGGCACTTTGACGTGCATAAATCCCACCCATGAAGTCATAATACTCGAGATTGGTGGTATTTGATGGCTCAATTGACTCTAGTGTTTCAATGATCTGGTCTAACTTTTTAGCTTCGCGTGTCACTTCATAAATATTAGCAATTTGTTCAAGAGCTGCTAAGTCACCGTTGTGCTGGGGAATTTGCAAATAGCGGCTGAAAAGATCCGAAGCTTTATTGAGAAGCGGGAAATATTTGGACTCATCTTCCTTATATTTTGGATTGCTTTTTTTCTTTTCACTTTCTACTTTTTGGAATTCACTTGCTTTGTTCTTGTAGGCAGCACCTAAGTTGAAGAGTGCAATATCATACGTAGGATCTATTTCAAGTGTTTTCTCATACGTAGCAATCGCTTCATCATTGCGCTGGAGCTTTGAGAAAATGAAAGCAAGCTGCGACATATATGCTTTGTTTTTAGGATATTTAGATGTCATCGTGACTAATGAAGCAAGAATCTCATTCGTGCGGCCTTGATCTTCATAAATTTGAAGCTTAAAAGCTGCGTTTTGCTCATCTTCAGGATTGAGAAGGGAAGCTTTCTCTATCACTGAGAGGGCAGCGTCATAATTTTTGCGGGAATAATACATCAGGGCAAGAGCAGAGTAGGGTCTGGCATTATAGACAAAATGCCGGTCACGTTCCTGAGGCAGCCAGTTTTTCGGAAGATCTACTCTCCACCCTTCCACGAGTGCCGGTCCTTTTCTTTTAGTAGCAGAAAAGAGATAAATCTCTTTTGTTCCTGAAGTGATATGATCGTAATAGAGTGAATCGCCCGACTCGAGAGCAGAACCCTTTGTTGAGTCCGGCTTGCCTAACTGCTGAATTGCAGATGCTCGTGACATACCAAGAAATACACCTTTATCTTTAGCGAGTGTAAATGCAGTTTCCTGAGCGTTGATAAAATTTGTGTATTCAAGGATCGCATTAGTTGTGTCTCCTTCTGCCTCGTAGACCGAGCCGAGTAATGCAAAAAGTTCTGAATTCTCCGGCTTAACTCTCACTCCAAGCTTGAGATGCTCTTTTAAGCGTTTGGTATCCGCCGAACGGTTAATCTGAAACTGATTGAATGAATTAACGGCTACATTGTATACTTCCACCCAAATGATGTAGCTTTCAGTCGCAATCTGACTACGGAGTGTACCTTCCGTCGGCAGGCTTTGTGCTTTGATAATCGCTTCACCAGCCCCGATATAGTCGAGAAGAGTTCTTTTGCAATTCGCCAAGAGATACCAGCTGTTGGCATCATTAGGGTTTTTTGCCACTACTTTCTCGAGTAAATCACGAGCCTTAATATAGTCTTTTTGATTGAGTGCAAGCTTTGCAGACGTGAATTCTGGGGATGCACATTCAAAACTTTGCAACGCCAAGCTACAAGCAAGCACAACAAATAAGGTATACAAATACTTATTCATTTTTTTCTTCCGAAATAATTTAACATGTATGAACGCTATACTCGACAGACACAAGAATATCGAAAAAGTATACAGCGAAATTAACAAATACTACATAGGCGGCAAAGGAATTATATCCCTGCCGCCTATGATATGATGCTTACCTGCCGGTGTTCCGGTGTACAACTACAAGCCAATCAAGGTTCTTGCTGCTGTACATCCATACTCGTAATTTCTTCGTGAGGTTGTATATCCGAAAGTAAGGCCGAAATAAAATACACATACTTGCCGGCAAGTGCTCGTTCCGAACCTGCGAACGTCGCGTTAGGCACAATGGAAAGCACATATTGAATGTCAGGCGAAGCAGCAGATAATTCTTTTTGAAGCTTTATTGCCTGCGTGAAATCAGCCGTAGAATCGATCAGCGAACACGAAGCAATATCAAGTAAAAGGGGAGTACAGTCAGAAAGGAAACTCAGAGCAAGCGGGTTTTCGGTGGAAGGAGATGAACATTTTTCCGGGATAAATGCTTCTGCTGATATTCGTTGAAGATTACCGCCGAGATCTACAGCTGCTTTCCAGGATAAATCCAAGATCTTGGATTTCATAAACGGTCCGCGATCAGTCACACAGACCATCGTTTTGTTGCCGGATGCTAGGTCAGTCACAACGACAATCGAACCAAACGGCAGCTTGCGGTGCGCAGCAGTAAACCCGTGCATATCGAAGGTAACGCCACTCGCAGTCTTGCGTTTGTGGAAATTACCACCATACCACGAAGCTTTTCCGGATTGATAATATTGACTTTCGGCAGGGAGGTAGCGAACAGAGATTTTTTCGGTAACAGGTGATACTTGATGGGGAACAGGTGGTACATCCTGCGCTAAAAGGATGAGTCTGACAGAGAGAACGGACGTCACGACAAGTATAAAAATGCCTAAACGTAATAGTCTAGTAATCGTAAAATAAATATAAATAATAGGTGAAATCCTACAATTGATGTTTAAAAAACTATGTGCAGCCCGAAGCATCCCCCACGCCTCGGAGTGCTACCCTCACAACTGAACACCGGCTAAATCTTCCTTTTGGGTCGTTTTAATAATTTCAATAAACGAAAAAAATACTTCATAACCCAATGAAAATTCTGTCATATTCCAAAAAACTTTTTAAAAAGGCCCAAAAAAAGGGGATATTTTGACAATATCCCCTCAAAAAAAAGCGCTGGTTTTTGGATTAATAATGATCCAATTGTTCATTATCTTCCGGCTCGAAATCTTCCCATTCTTCGTCTTCATCATCATCGTCGAGGTCAAATTCTTCTTCCATAAAATCCTCTTCATTGACCCATTTTCCACCGGCACGGTCATCATTCATTGCGTCTTCCATCAGCTCTAGCTTGTCCTGTTGCGAAAATAACGCTACCGAGTGCGTGCTGAATTCTTTGGCTTCGGCTGCAGTCACTATCCACGTCGGCTGCTTGAAACGTTCCTCGACCTTCGCACCGTCAAGAATTTGCTCCATGACGTACGGGAGATTGGTCACCGTTGCAGATGCGCCGGAGTCAACGCAGGTTGCGCGGATCTCAAACGTCTGCTTGCCGCCTTTGGGCTGCGCAATGACATCAAAAAAATATCGTTCGCCTTCAAAACTGTAAATATTATGCATAATGTTACC
>JBPOHH010000757.1:0-8757 GCA_052035765.1 Bacteroidota bacterium | reverse complement strand
GAACATTTTGATAAAGGATGCAGAGCACATGTGTAAAATTACAAAAACTTGATAATACTTTCACGGTATTGCTTTGCGAAACAGCATACTTTCTATCTATAGCCGGGAGACATGCAACAAGAACATCCGAATGCGCTTCAGGAAAGGTTCTCCAAGCTCTCTACCCACCGCTAAAAGTCTATTAAAGATATAATAAATCTCCCCTTCTTTTTCATGCCAAACTATTATACACATACAGAATATTCAACAGTATTAACAGAATATTCAACAGTATTAATAGTTGACAGATATACTTCTGATAGACCACCGCAAATAATTAGATAGCTCTTGTGTTCTCACACCTGCACTCTGCCTGATACCGCAACTACGGATACTGCATCATTTTTCCATTATTCTGCTGAGAATACTGAAGCATTGTACTACATTTCGGGGAAGGATATGCTCATCGATTATACTCTACAAGGCAGTACTGATACTCTAATGAAGACAGCACGGCGTTCCGATGAGAAGAACGCTGATGTTTGTCAGAAAGGTACGAATGAAAATGGCAGAATAATGTGATGTAGGCGCCCTGATTCGGAGGAGCAAGTGGTCCTGATTCTGCGGAAAATGAGAAAAATTTTCCGGTGAAGTGTCACGGTAGCTGATGGACTTTGATCAAGATACAGCCGTGTTCACTCGCATCATGTTTGTACGACGCATCATGCTCCTGTCACCGAGTGACGACATTCTTCGGACGGAAGGTAAGAGCATACGCTACGGCGATATTCGGCACCCAACAGAGCCAGGCAACGATTTGATAGGCGGTGGTGAAGTTACCGGTAACGGCAATCAGCATAGGCAGCCACAGACGGAGGGTAACGGCAGCAAAACACGCTGCATAGCTGAAGGTCATCATGGCTTGGTGTTCGGCAAAGCGCTTAGCACGGACAGCGCTATATGCCCGAAGGGTAGTACCTAGCCACAGAACAGCGAGTAGGATAAACCCAACCGAGGAAATCATGCCGCCGGTAGCTGACCAACCGAGGACGAGTCCGCCGAGCGCGCTCAGGACGGCAGCAACAAGGTAGATTTTGCCGAGGCGCCGATGAATAAGCGGCTTTGTAATACGGAGTGTTTCACGGAATTGCACCC
Source organism: Bacteroidota bacterium (assembly GCA_052035765.1). Taxonomy (GTDB): domain Bacteria; phylum Bacteroidota; class Ignavibacteria; order Kapaibacteriales; family UBA961; genus JADJXV01. The sequence continues at coordinate 7,623 of JBPOHH010000757.1, read as the reverse complement.
AGCCGACGAGCAAGGTAATTCCACCAAAAATAATGTGGGTATAAAATGCCGTATTCCATGTCACCGACGCCAGAAGCATCTCACTCTTCGTGCTCAGGAGTCCGAACGTGCGGTCAATAATAAAGTAAATTGCCGGGTAGAGTCCGATAGCAATCGCAAAGAATGCCATGAGGAAGAAGAGTATTTTTTTCATAGGAATTGTGCGGGCGTTAGCAGAGAGAATTCATCGTACTACGCCGACAGTACAAAGCTGCCGGCACTCAAAAATACGATTTGTGGAGGTGGGATGAAAATTACGGGATATTCATTGCTTCTGTAGTTGACCTATGATGCTGCGGCTATTAACAACAAGAGCGTTGAAGAATCGGTGTCATTTTCCATCGCAATTGGTGCAAAAAGATACCATAAAAGACAGTCGAGCAGCAGATCATTTTCAGGAAGCAAGGTGGTAATCGATAAACTTGGCTTGCCGGATTTTGTTTGAAGTGCATACGCCAGAAGTGTAGTCGAGTCGGCACCAAGCAATGCCCATTCTGCGAGTGGATTATTGCGGATAACGAGCTTGTAGGTGGTATTTTGATAGCGAAGCGTCATTGCATGAGCATACCACTTTTCATATTCTGCCCGCGCTATCAGCATTCCGGTATGATCGGTAATCTCGATATGGCGTTTCCAAAAGCCGGGCTGTGCGATGGTATAGCGTGTGTCACCGATGGTAACAGTTGCCTTGAGGTCATTGGTATGCAGGCGTTCGACCGTAGCGCAGGGCGTGCCGTCGATACTCAGTGTGTGTGTATTCTCACCGGAGGGTGTCCATTGTTTAGTCATTGTACTTCCGTAATGAATTCAAAAATCACCATTTGAATGGCGGCTACGGAGGTAGAAGAATGATGGTTGCGCGTAATGAGGGAGTATTAGGGAATGGTAATATTGTTACCCATTACGTCACCCTCTCCCGGGAGATGGCCGGGGTGTGGGTACGGGTCATTAAGCGTCGCCGAAATGCCGTATTACTTCTTCGATTCCCCCAGAATTACCGACGGCTTTGGTTCGTTCTTTTTCCGCAGGGCGAAGCGTTCGCGTACATTCTTTTCGATCATTCTGGTCGCTTCTTCGATCGAATCGGTAACAAAGACTAAGTCGAGATCATGGCGGTCGATCGTACCGGCGTCGGCCATTGCCTCCAGAAGTCTGACGAGCGGCTGAAAATACTCGACACCAAACAAAATCACAGGGAAGTGATCTATCTTTTTTGTCTGAATGAGAGTAAGAGCTTCAAACATTTCATCCATAGTCCCCACTCCCCCGGGCATGACAACAAACGCATAAGAATATTTAAAGAGCAGATATTTGCGTACAAAGAAGTATTTGAACTGCACCCATGTATCCATATAGGGATTGTGTGAGGATTCCATCGGCAAAACGATTGCAGCACCGACCGAACGTCCACCTTCGTCCATCGCGCCACGGTTTGCTGCTTCCATAATACCGGGTCCACCGCCCGTCATGACGGTAAAGCCGACTTTGGAGAGTGCTGCCCCCATCTGCCGTGCTGCTTTATAATAGGGATGATCTTCTTTAAACCGTGCCGACCCAAAGACGGTGACGCAGGGACCCACGAAGTGAAGCACCCGGAAGCCGCGGATGAATTCCATCATCACCCGAAAAACGAATAAAAATTCTTTCCATCGGGATTTGGGTCCTTCGAGAAAATAGCGATCTGAATTTTCAGGAGATTTCCAGTTATTATTCGGGGAATTGGGTTGTTTATCGTGCTGCGCCATAGATGTAGAATAAGAATGAAGTTGGATGAATGCAATACTGTCAATGTTGTGTTTGGGTTGAATTATCTCTCTCAGGTGAGCTTCCTCTGCTCAGGCATCCTGATTTTGGATTGGATTTATTGCTCCTGTAGTGGAGTATGGTATGTAATACTTGCAAAGACACTTCGATGATTCCGACAGTGAATGCGACCATAGGTACGGCGGCATATCATAGGTTCGTTGTAATTTGTTCGGAAGCATGTTTTTTCAATTAAGATTTTCGCCGTATTTTGCGCCGTATTAGAATAAACCAATCATGAATTACCCACAGAATATTTGAAATTAACGGAGAAAAAGGTAGTATGCAAGAGTTTTTTAATCTCATCGGCGGAAAATATCAGCCATCGCACAGCGCGGCCACATTTGAGAATGTCAGTCCGGCGAATTCTCAGGACATCATCGGCACCTTTCCACTCTCGGGTAAAGCCGATATAGATGCAGCAGTTGCGTCTGCAAAAGCTGCCTTTAATGCATGGCGGCTGACCCCGGCTCCCAAGCGTGGGGATATCTTGCGCCGGGCAGGCGATATTTTCGAACGTCGTAAAGATGAGCTCGCGCGTATTATGACCCGTGAAATGGGCAAGCCGGTCTTCGAGACCAAGGGCGATGTGCAGGAAGCAATTGATACCTGCTATTATGCAGCAACCGAGGGACGCCGTCTTTTTGGCTACACAGTACCAAGTGAAATGCACAACAAAATGAATCTTTCGTTCCGCACGCCGATTGGTGTTTGCGGAGTGATTACGGCATGGAATTTCCCGATTGCCGTGCCGTCCTGGAAAATCATCCCTGCACTCGTCTGCGGCAATACGGTCGTCTTCAAGCCATCGGATGATTCGCCGCACTCGGCTCAAATCTTTGCCGAGATATTGGAAGAAGCCGGACTCCCTCCCGGTGTATTTAATGTCGTTCACGGCAAGGCAGAAGCAGGCGCTGCATTGGTCGAGCATCCGGATGTTTCATTGATTGGCTTTACGGGTTCGACATCGACCGGCAAGCATATAGCATCGATCTGCGGCGCGATGAACAAAAAATGCTCGCTTGAAATGGGCGGCAAAAACGCACAAATCGTGATGGACGACGCCAATATGGATCTTGCTCTTGAAGGAGTATTGTGGGGAGCGTTCGGGACGACCGGTCAGCGTTGTACGGCGACGTCGCGGTTGATTTTGCATGAGAAGATTTATGATGAATTTATCAACCGTCTCATTTCGAAGGCGACGAAGCTGAAATTGGGTGATGGTCTGAATGATGCGACGCAGGTCGGTCCGGTGATTAACGAGCGTCAATTAGCAAAAATTCAGGGATATGTGGCAATTGGTCGTGAGGAAGGCGCCTTGTGTATTCTCGGCGGAGACCGGGATACGAATGGTGAACTTGCCCATGGAAATTTCTTCAAACCAACAATTTTTATTGATGTTTTGCCAACAATGCGTATATTTATGGAAGAAATTTTCGGTCCTGTGCTATCTGTAAGCAAAGCAACGTCGTTAGAGCATGCAATTGAGCTGGCAAATACGTGTGATTATGGGCTCAGTTCATCGATTTATACGGCCAATGTCGATGCTGCTTTTCAGGCGATGCGGGATATACAGGCGGGAATTACCTATATCAATGCTCCTACTATTGGCGCAGAGGCACACATGCCGTTTGGCGGCATCAAAGGCACCGGCAACGGGCATCGTGAGGGCGGCTGGACTGCCTTCGAAATCTTTACTGAATGGAAGACCGTCTATATTGATTACTCGGGACGCCTTCAGAAAGCGCAGATTGACGATCAGGACTAATTTGTTGATTCTCAATGAATAGTCTTGAATTATTTCATGGAATCTCAGATTTTCGATTTGTTAATTTATTTATTTTTTGAGACAAGAGTGTAAGGATTTTTACACATCATTTGTCTTTTCTCTAAACTACTCATAGTTTTCCAATGTCATTATTATCATCAATATCTACGACTGTCCTCGCTCGAGAACAGGTGAAGCCGGAAGAAGCGGCGACCATTCAAACGAACGAAGACATTGCGGTTTTTGAACGGTTCATGCGAGGCGACGATTCGGCGGCGATACTTTTGTTTAAGAAGTTCAACCGTTCAATCTTCCTCTATGCAGCCAAGCTGCTCGGCAGTAGCGAGCAGGCAGAGGATATATGTCAGGAAGTATGGGAACGGGTAATCGCTCTTCGCACCAAGCCGAGGCAGCTCATCAATCCAGCCGGATTTCTCTTTACCATCACGCGTAATTTGTGTTTTAATCAACTGCAAGTGCGTAAACGCACTGTTAGCTTGGATACGATCGAGGAGCGGCATTTACCGACGGGCTACAATCCCGGAATGTCTTCGACGGAAGAGCTGGTGATGACAGCGCTTGATGCGTTAAAATTTGAAGACAGGGAACTATTGGTACTCAATATGTATTGCGGATATAAATTCGACGAAATTGCGACGTTATTAGAACTTTCTCCCGGAGCGGTTTGGACCCGCGCCTCCCGCGCAAGAGCAAAATTACGCGAGATTATCACTAAATTATCCCAACCTCTATGAATACACACAAACACCTTTTACTTGACGAATTTCTTGAGGGTCGGCTCTCTGCTACCGAGAGAAATAAATTTCTTACAAAGCTTGAATCGGATGCCGATTTAAGAAGCCTGGTCGAAGCCGAGCGGGTGATTAAGCAGTCGGTTATTTCAGACCGTCAGGAGCTTGAGGCGGTCGATCATTCAGCGACGTATTCCTTTTTGCTTGCAGGTCTGGCTGCCACTGCGGCCACGGCTGCTGCGAGCACGACGACTGCCACAGCTGCAACGAAGGCCACTTCTTCCAAATCACTTGGCGCTACCCTTTTTGGAGGTGGCAGCAAAACAGCGATTCTTTCCCTTACCGTTTCAGTAGTAGCTTCCGCTGCTATCGGTGTAGCTACCTATCAATTACGGCATAGTAGTGAACAGGCATCGCCGCCTGTACCGGTACATGTCGCATCACCGGCTCCGGCGGCTCCTCTTCCTGAAGCACCCGTCACTTTACCGGCGCATCAGGAAGTTCGATACAAGAAAGGTATCGCTCAGAAGCAAAGCAAGCAAACTGCCAAAGAAGGACACAACGAAGTATTTCATGATATTTACGGAGATGTGATAGAATCGAAGAACAATCAAGGTAAAAATCCTGCACCTAAATAAAAAGTAAAGTGTTATTTTGCGCTCATTGGATCTACATTAAACCTGATTTTTTGAGACTAGCAACAGCATGCGCAAAGTTAATTTTACTACGTACGTTCGATATAAATTCGACAATCTGTTATCACGCGGCGTTGTCACCTTAGTAGTAGGTCTTTTCCTCCTCTCGGTACTGTTTGTCATCTTTATAGCCCTCCTTGCTACCTTCCTTCAGGTCGGCGTCGGCAACGACCAGCACCACGTCAGTTTTTTAACATTATTTTGGTCATCTCTTACACATTCGCTTGACGGCGGCGTCATCAGTACGCAGTCCGGCTCCTGGCAGTATATATTGCTTATGCTGGTTGCTACGCTCGGCGGGATGGTACTCCTGAGTATTCTCATCGGTGTGCTCAATAGTGGTATTTCCAAGAAATTAGATGAGCTGCGCCGCGGACATTCCCTCGTCATCGAGGACGGGCACACGATTATCCTCGGTTGGTCACCGCAGATATTCTATATTATTGCCGAGCTTGTCACCGCCAATCAGGGTAAAAAACATGCCTGCATTTCGATTCTCGCCGAAAAAGACAAAGTCGATATGGAAGATGAGATTCGTATGAAGCTTGGTGAAACGGGAACCACCAAAATCGTCTGCCGACGCGGGAATCCTATCGATCTGACTGATCTCGAAATTATCAATCCGCACACCGCCAAGTCCATTATTATTCTCCCGCCCGAGACCGACGACTCCGACTCTCAGATGATTAAAATGATCCTCGCGATTACCAATAATCCGCAGCGCCGGCAGGAACGGTATCATATTGTGGCGGCAATCCGTGACCCTAAGAATCTTGAAGTCGCACACTTGGTAGGCAAAAACGAAGTCTCGATTATCCTGGTCGAAGACGTCATCTCTAAAATCATTGCACAGACCTGCCGCCAACCCGGTCTTTCGGTCGTGTTTAATGAATTACTCGATTTTAAACGGAACAAACTCTACTTTCACGAGGAAAATGCCCTCATCGGTAAGCCGTTCAGTAAGGCACTTTTTGCTTATCAACAGGCTACACCGATCGGTATCCGCTATGCCGACGGACGCAGCCAGCTCAATCCCCCGCTCGAAACCCGTATTGACCGCGGTGATATTCTGATACTGGTCGCTGAAGATGAACTCAAATTACTTCCGTCCAATCAGCCGGAACAGCTTGTCGATGCGACCGTCATACGGACCTCGGCTAAGAAGTTCCCTCAGCCGGAACGTACCCTCATTTTAGGATGGAATCGGCAGGCAATCACCATTATTCGCGAACTCAACAACTATGTGTCTAAAGGTTCGCAGGTGCATATCGTGGCCGACGCAAGTGATGCCGAACAAATCATCTCAGAGGAATGTATTAATCTCGATAATCTGATTGTAACGTTCAAAAAAGCAGACTCGAGCAGCCGTCGAACACTAGACAGCTTGAATTGCCATACGTATCATCACATTATAATACTCAGCTATGCCAACCGCAAGAAAATCCAGGAGGCCGATGCGCGGACGATTTTTACGCTTCTGCACCTGCGTGACCTTGCCGACCACATGGGTCATCCGTTCACTATGGTGAGTCAGGTGCTTGACGTACGCAATCGAGAACTCGTCAATGTGACGCGGGCTGATGATTTCGTCGTCAGCGACAAGCTCAATTCGCTTATGCTCTCACAAGTTTCCGAAAACAAAGACTTATCGAATGTTTTTGAGGATTTGTTCCGGTCGGAAGGCTCAGAAGTCTATCTCAAGCCCGCCAGTGATTATGTAGAATTACGCAAGCCGGTTAATTTTTACACCGTTGTTGAGTCAGCCCGTCGTCGTGGTGAAATTGCTATCGGGTGCCGTCTGCTTTCTCGCTTTGATGAAGATGCTCTCGAGCAGGGTGTGATTGTCAATCCCGAAAAGTCCAAGCTCATTACGTTCTTTGAAGAAGATAAAATCATCGTGCTTGCCGAGGATGATCATTGACAAGCACTTCCCCGCTTATCTCACACTCTAGCTGATGTCATGCTTCCGGTGAACTTCTTTTCGTCTCTCATCGGGAATGTCATTCAGATTCTACGTTTTTGTATGGGAATGCGGTAGTGTATTTCCACATTGTCAAATGGAATCAATCGTACCGACAGGAAATGCTGCGTTCTCTTCGATTGCATTCTGAGAAGTGATGCAGAGAGCATCAACCTTCATGCTCCCTCCTCTCTCCTCCCCGATATGCTGAATCCTTACGATACGAAATTGATGTACCTGTTCTTCCCTTATCTAAATACGATAGAATAGTGACTCTTCGCTCTGAATTCCCTGCGGAAGTCTTGTCGCTGCCCGTCCAGGATGCACCACCACCCAATCTTTGCTCCGCTTGATAGCTTCTTGGTCACGGGTCTGCGGCTTCTTTGTGTACCAACACGCGCCCTTTGTCACCGATAGTATTACCCCATTATTGCTTATTCAGACGGTTCAACGGTGTGGGTCGGCACATAGATGGCAATGTCACAACGAACGGAAAAACCTCACAAACGTTAATTTTTGCAAAAAAACGCTTCATCCATGATATTACGCTCCTCAGCGTACAATCCTCCTCAAATAATATATGGTAAGCTGCGTTTTGCCGGCCCG
>JBPOHH010000553.1:0-1881 GCA_052035765.1 Bacteroidota bacterium | reverse complement strand
CATTCCCTACGCGAATCACTGCATGATTTTCGCGGGAATCGCTTGTATGCGACTCAGTCTGCGAACTGAAATACGCGCCCTGTCGCTTGATAATCTCCTCAATCTGCGAACCTGCCGCCTGAAAGTCCTTCACTCGAATGCGGATGGTCGCATTTTTGATGATTTTTGCTTCTTTTTTTTCGGTAGGAATTGTAGTGCTTTGAGGAGAAGCTTTCGCTCTCTCCGATACATTCGACGACAAGTTTGCTGATCGACCTAAGCTTGCTGAATTATCAAATTTAGCCGTACTTGCTTCTTCTAAACCATGTTGTGAAACTTGATCACTCGCCTGTAGTGGCGCTTCTGTATCATGAGCTTTATTCCAACACCCCGACAATACAACCACGACAAGCGCAAGTGCGGCTATACGGAAAAGCAGTAAAGATTTCATAAGAAGGAGAAATAGTGGGCGAAAGCAAACACCATCATTCAAAATCAGCGAGTTTCTTTTTCATCTTGATTGCCAGCACGATAATGCCGCCAAATGCGACGAACATTGCGCCGGAGGCAACGAGGAAGAGCCATTCTTTCGACATAAAATAGCCGAAGAGAAATGCGAATGCCGCCAGTAAATTAGCGACGCCGAGGATCATAGTTGCCTTTTGAACTTTAGCGGCAATAGGGTTTTTAGCCATGAGTTTTTCCTTGATAAATGGGTATAATGAGGTGCAATTTACGAAAAAAGCCGCTCTTTTGGGGTAAAAGCGGCTTTTTGAATGGAATTGCGATGTTGTTTTGTTGCTCGGTATTTACCACAGCTTAACCGCCGGATTCAAGAAACTTGTGCACGTTACGTGAAAACTCCTCGACAATGGAAGGACACTCCAGAAGAGCAGCAAAGATTCGTATGGGTTCTAGGGTATGTGTATAGCCATGAATGATCACATGACGTACTTTCCGTAATTGGGACATCCGCATGTGCAGATGGTCGGGCACTAACAGCGGCAGGATTTCATGATGCGTTGAGAATAACAAAAGCAGTTGAAAATGCGAATCATCACCAACGGGAAGTGGTAGCCGGTAATACCTCATAATACGTTTAAACATATTCTCTACACTATTATACAACTGCATGAGCAACGATGATGCACTGGCCAATTCTAATGTTGTTAGCGGTCAAACGTTGGAGATTTCTAATGTATCGATTATTGTTTGCCGAAGGATTGTACAATTGTCGAGTTCGAGGGCTATTTCACCCTTAAGCCGTTCAAATGAAATCATAGTAATATGCGGCTATATTGTTGAATAAACCGCGAAAATGGTGTCGGTGGAATGAGCGGCACTACATCAATAGGCATCATCATTGTTTCTTCAAGGGTAGCGGCAAAGGTGTCAATCAGCGAGACAGGAATGTCGGTCGCAATATCAATATCACTCGCATCGGTAGGATTATCGAATGCCGAGCCAAAGAGCAAGACTTTGGTCGCCCCATAGTCTTTAGCGAATTTGACTATAAAATTAAGATGTTCTTGCGTAACATTCATAGCATACCTAATCATAAAGAGTAATCTTATCTACTCCTGCAATTTACGAAAAAAGCCGCTCTTTGGGGGCAAAAGCGGCTTTGGGGGAATGTATTTGCGTGGCGGGGAATTGCTTAGAATTGATACCCGAAGCCAAATCCTCCGCCTATACCGGTGCGGGATGAAGGATAGTAAGAAGTATCATGCCAAATCGAGAATTGCGTCACATTCGCACTTTGCATTCCAAGCATTGCACTTACGGTAAAATGTTCCCACACAGCGAGTTCAAATCCAAACCCGGCCCCGTAGTTCGTCGTTTCATCGGTTGTAAAATCGGTTGTCGTATTTCCATTGTAGGTGGATGTATATTCATAATTAT
>JBPOHH010000267.1:0-10498 GCA_052035765.1 Bacteroidota bacterium | reverse complement strand
ACGAGCGAGGCATTGAAGAATGCAACGCTTGCCCAGGCGATTGAGCAGTTGCAGCGCGTTGAAGCATTACTTGCACAATCTCCACACAGTTACAGCGCGGCGACCGATGAATTTCTCAAAAGCATCGAGGACGAAATCGCTGAAAAAGTACGCGATAATCGCCGTAAGCCGGTGCCGATTCTTCCGCCGTATATTGATACCAAGTGGAATTGGAATATTCTTCTCTACAGCGTTTCAGCGATTATTACCGTTGGTGCAGCCGGATATTTCGGCTATACAGCATTAACGACACCGACGAAAACTCTGCAAAGTACACCGGATGCACAGGTATCTGCGCCAGCCATAAACATGCCTCAACCTGTGTCTACAAGCGATTCTCCTGTCATGAGACCTACGACTGCACCGGCTCAGCCTACATCCGGTAAAGTAGTATCCACACGGCCTGATGTTCATTCCGTACCGGTACAGCAGCAGAATTTGGCGCATCAACAGAATGTACAACAGCCGCAGTCGCAACTACAATCATCGAATTCAGGTACATCCAACCCTGTTGCAGCTGCTCCCCTGCCACTCAGTTCAGCTCCCGTGACTACTACCAAAACTACCGATACTCCGGCAAATAACGGTGCTAATGAAGTAGAAGGTAAGACTGCAAGTGAAGGCACCATCAAGCTCCAGCAAAAGCGCATGGCATTACTCGCCCAACTGGCTGAAAAACGTTCCGGCGGCGATAAATTCGGAGAAATGGCACTTAACAAGCAAATCGGTATGCTGTATAGCAGTGATGGCAAGCATGATGAAGCCCTCAAACACTTCGAAACAGCGCTCTCACATTCGAGAAGTGTAAATGCCCGTAATGAAGAAGGGTTAATTCTCGGAGAGATCGGGCTGCTCGAATCTAAATTCGGCAATAAAGAGATCGCCATCACAAAAATTCAGCAGGCAATTGATATATTATCCAAAGCAGGAATGAATCATGACAAATGGACTCGCGAGCTTTTAAAGCTTACAAAGTAAACAATAGTAATTCCCTGTAAACAATAGTAATTCCCTATCGTCATTCAGACAGAAGCCCGATGATTAATGCAAATCATCGGGCTTCTTCATTTTCTGCTGAATGAGATACAGGTTGGGTTCGTTTCCTTATTTAGGAATTACCTTTATATCCTTTTCAATTTCGATATCGACCCTTCGACTATAAAATCTACCTTCAGGTACGTTATTGGGAAACGTGAAGATATCTTTTCCTGCTCCCACAATAGAGCTTGTCGTATTTGCTTTCAAAGCTTTTGCAATAGCTTTCGCACGGCGTTCGGAGAGCTCTTTGTTGTAAATATCACTGCCGACCACATCGGTCGATCCTGTAATTTGAACCTTTGAATTGGGAGTAATAGAATTTCTTATGATTTCCAATTGGCGGCGATTGGCGACAGTAAGCTTGGTCTCATCATAATTAAAACACATCAGCGAGAAGTGATCGCTCATTTTTTCGGCTGATATTACGCCCGGCTTGAGTTTTTTCTCAGAAAAACTAATCGTACCATCGACGCTCTGGATTTGATATTCTTCATCCGTGACAGTAAGTCTAAATTGTATCGGATTACCGGTGAGCTTCTTGACATTCATTTCATTATTAATGTCCCAATCAATACTTTGAGGGGGCTCACCGTTAGCCCTGAAGCTACGAACAATCTTATCTTGTTGAAATATATCGAGTTGCCAGTTTTTAACACTTGCTTCGCTTAATACATCCGGACGAAAACGTACAATCGGCGGATCGGCGATGCGGGTAGTGTCCTGCCGGAGAATTGGTTCAAGGATTTTTTCTTCGTTTGACGTGAGATCGACCCTTCTGTTCTCTTCCAAGCCAAACTCATCACTCGTCTTCGAGGGATTTTCCGGTAAATTCCGAATTGACAGCAACAGCCGTGATGAGTCGATGTGCCATGAATCAATGAGATATTTTCGTACAATTTCAGCTCGCTGACGGGATAGTTCTTTCGTTTCGTTCATACCATCATTGCACCCGGTAATCTTGAGTTGAGCACCGGGGAATGCCTGCAAACGCTTGCCGATGATATTCAGAATGGAATAATAGACTTTGAGTGCGGGCTGTGTGGTTTCGGCTCCGTTGTTAGAATACCGCTGGGGTATCTCAGCGGAATGTGCAGAAAAAAACACCGAAGGAAGAAGCGTAACATAATGATTAGTAAGACTTTCCTCAATTGTTAGCTTTATGCGGTCGGATTCAGTTTTATCTTTCAGCACGAATTTCACTTCACAGTTTGCCGTTAGAAGCGGCTTGGGTTTTGCGATAATTTGGTGATACGTCAGCTTTCTGGTAATGAGGGTTTTCGTCTCTGTCGGACCATCAAATGATTCTACTTTTACGACTGAATCGCTGTGCAATAGAATGTGTGGAGCGTTGAATACTTCACCGAGTACGATTACTGTATCACGGATGAGGACGGAGTCAATGCGATTGAACTTTGCCGGTTGGGGGGTGTAGTGTACACCGAGTCCAAATGCGAGAGAGGACATCGTCCAGTTACCTGTCGACAATCGACTTCCAATATCGGAATGATAGGTAATAGACGGTTCAATGTATAATGATTTACCGCTATTAAGCGGTAATCTTGTAGCGAAAGATAGAAATCCTGAAAGAAAAACCTGTCTGTCCTCAAGCTCGGCCTCTCGATTAATCTGCACGCTCAGTCTTCCTCCCTGACTATCGAGAATATCCTGAGTTTGCTCAAATCTTCCGGTCAACAATGAATGAATCATACCACCAAATGAAACCGTAACATTTTTAAATATCTGTACTTCGGCAAACGGGAAGAGCGCTCCGTCGGCAATTGATGTTGTGACTGAATCAACGATATCAGCTTGTTGCGGCCGGCCATTAATTGAAATTACTGTCGGTGTGGTTTTAGAAAAAATCTGATTATACCAGGAGTATCGGACACCGAGTCCGAGGGAAAGAGCAGGTACGATTCGATAGCGGACGTTGATGTTTCCTGCTCCTCCTACACCTTCATTGCCGGTAAAGTTTGAAGCATCCTGCAAGGGGAACATTCCGGTAAGCTGTGTAAAAGTTGGATGTTGAGTGACGATAGAATACTGCGCTCCACCGGAGAAGGTCCATCTATCCTGAGCACGAAGAGTGAAGGCACCGATGGTAAGTGTCCATAAGAGCACCACTCCAATACTACACAATGTGCGAAAGGATAGGAGGTTAGAAAGAGAATAAAGACTGCTCATGAGCATGGAAGGGTCAAAAACGCAAAGAATCAACACTACAAGATAACAAAAAACTAAGAAACAAGACACTTCCTGTGTTGGATTCTACGATTATTATCTATAAATGGTATCGGTTACCATGAAAACGGTTGCGTACGGTAAGGAGAATGAAGATTAGGTTATTCCACTATGAATTGCCGGACTGCGATACTGCGCCCCGACTGAAAAACACAATAATACGATCCTTTTGCTAACGTATTCGGATCATACATCAACTCGCCTTTACTGCTGAGAAGAGAAGAAAGATTATCGACAATTCTACCGGTCGCATCATAGACGACGAGCGTATTCGTAGGCAGATAGGGTAAGCATTGAATTCGTAATGGCGTGGAGTGAACTGTATTGGGCGTAATGTCCATAAACAGCTTTCCTGAAGAATAGTAGAGACGCTGCTTACCATCGACATTCCAGATATTGGTTATGCTGAGAACAGTCTTAGGTGACTGCACTGACGATTCTGTAATATTCTGTCCATTGCTCTTCCAGACAAAGTCATGCAATTCAATCGTCGTTCTATCGGAATTACCTAATCCCACCGTTAACGGCAGCATGAATAACGTATCACCGCGAGAAGGTGATTTCAGGGTGCCTTCGAATCGGAGAAGCGCGGTGTCTGAAGTAATGACGAGCGATGTATCGAACGGATACGTCACCCCTACTACGGTGGAATTATAACGTAACACACCGGAATATGAGGTAATGTTATCAATCCTACTCCCGGCAATTGATCGAAGGCGAACTGGCAAGAGAATCTGATCCCCGATGGATGCAAAAATACTATCTGGCATTTCGATGGATGTCTCAAGAGGAATTGGCTTGATTTTTACAAAACCTTTTCCTGAGAGGTCAACGAAAAGTGTATCTCCAATACCGCCCCATATCTTAAGAACGGCAGTCTTGACTCCTGCGGAACGTGGTGTGAATTTTATGAGAACACTGTCCCGGCTACGGAATTTAATTTCAGATATAGCTGTTCCAAGACTAAAGCTTTTGCTCGTATCTTTATCAATGACCATATTTGGACGTTCGGTACTATTACCGGAATTATAGACTTTTACATAACTTGTAGAAAATGTACCGACTTCGGCAGAGTCGAGTTGAATCTGGGATGGGTAGGACTCAAACTTTGCACCGTATGCCTCACCCCGAAGAACAGAGGAAAGCATTTTGCTGTCTGCCTGTACGCTGAGAAATGCTGTCTTTAGACCAATAGTGCGTGGAGCAAACCGCACAACAACGGGAATTGAATCAAATGGAGCCAGCTCTAAATCTTGCGGTAGCTTACCGACAAATGAAAAACTATTGGTAGTGTCGTTGAGGTAGATATTCCCGATTAATCCAGCATCGGTGCCGATATTTTTAATATAGACTGTCTGCGTGGATGTAGTACCTACTTTTGTACCGTTAAATCGAACGGTGTCGACTATTTTGAACTGTGCCGCTATGCCTTTACCCGCGAGATACGAAGTAAACGTGCCGGTAGAAAATTCCACAAATGCCGTATCTTTTTTCATTCCGGGGAATAACGGTGAAAACTTTATAAATACCACAATTTTTTTACCGGGGGCAATCACAAATCGAGGCGGAAAATTAGAGAGACTAAACGGTGTAAACAGTGTACTGAGTTTTGTCGATGTAAGGGTATCAGCATCATCACCTTCGTTGATAAAGACAAGAGAGTCATACTTCATGGCATTGACAGCAACTGCGCCAAAATCAACTTCAGGTTGGGATTTAAGCTGTACATCCGGAAAAATACCTCGTGCAGCGATATAGGTTTTGAGCTGTCCGGTCGGTGTATTGGCAAAAATTGTTTCTGCTTCGAATCCACGAGCAATCGGCGCAAATTCTACGATAAAATTAATACTGTCGCCTGAGTTGATTAACGAATCCTGAGGATAAGCGACTGGAAGTAATGTAAATCGTTTATTTCCAAACAAAAACACATCTGTAATCTTACCTTTTGCTTTACCTATGTTTCTGAATGTTACAATCCCCCGCTCTTTGGAGCCCACTCTCGTCGGCGTTATGTAGACCGTATCGGCTGCCCATCGAAACTGAGATACAATTCCCTCACCGCTGAGTACACAGGAAATAGGTGTGTTATTGGACTCGAGCACAAAAGTATCGATATATACTCCTATTGCAGGTGGAGCAAATATGATTTCTACCTGCACGGACGTACCTGCCTGCACAATTGTATCAGAAGGCGTTTTTTGCCCGGAGTACCTAAATTCTGCTGACTTCAGCGGGCGGAAGTGGAGAGTTCCGGGAGCAGTACCTGCATTCGTAATGTTTATTTTCAAGCGTTTAATCGAATCCACCTGAACCTGTCCAAAATCAAGTGCATCAGTTGAAAGTGTGATTGAGGATGCAATTCCATCCCCTATAAGCCGTACAGGCAATTCATCAGATAAGGTGCTGCCATAGTGTATTGCGGTATTTGTTGTACTGTTACCTGTAGATTGAGGTAAGAATTTATAGACAAAATAGACACTGTCCGACGGCTCAATCGTCGACGTCGTGCCAGCTGGTCTGACAAGGCTAAACGGAGCAGCCAAGGGACCGGGCTTGACACTAAGGGGCCTGAAACTTCTGTTTTTTACAATAATGCTATCGATTTTACCGGGTGAATTGACGGTAACCTTCCCAAAATTGAGAGTAGTAGGATTGATGAACGGCTTTCTCGTCGGTAGATCGAGCACTGTAAAATAACCATCAAAGAGTCCGCCTTTGTACTGCGAAGAGAATCCCCCTAATGGTCTGAAATCATTAGAATTCGAGAAACCTGCGCAATAAATGTGATTATTGGATAATGCCAATGCACGGCAGTAATCACCGCCGCTTCCGCCGAAATACGTAAGATAATTATAGGTAAGAGGTTCTTTAGGATTTATGACCGTCATAAAACACTCTGACCCTCCGAGAGATGTTCCGAAGTCGGCATCCTGAGAAATTTTTGGAACGCTCAGCAATCCCATCGTATTACCGGTAAGGTATATTTGACCGAATTTATCGACCTTTACATCGAATATTTCATCATCGGATGAGCCGCCGATCAGTGTGGAATACAACATAACGGCATTCTGTGAGAATTGCGCTACAAAGCCATCATCGCCACCGATTTTAGCACCGGCGAACGATGTGTTGGTAACTTCAAGCGTGGGTGAACTCGTCGTACCGGCAATCGTAATCGTACCGGTTGCATCGACTGCAATTCCCCAGACTTTATCATTCCCGAGACCACCATAGAGGTGCGTGTAATAGAGCTGATTCGTCGATTTATTGATAATGCAGTAGAATCCATCGTTATTCGACGAGTAGGTATTATTGAGACCGGCGATGTCTGCACTCGTCGTATATCCACACAAGTAGAGATTCTCACCAAGAAGCTCCATGTCTGTCACTACATCATTACCCGATCCGCCGATACAATACGTATAGAGTAGTTGATTTACCGATGGATTGAGTAATCCATAAAACCCGTCTTCCTGTCCGTATGCCGTATTAACTCTGGCCGGTATACTGCTACCCTCGGTCGTCCCAGCTACAAAAAGCTGTCCGGAAGATTGATCGAGTACGATTTTTTTGATTGTATCGGGACGTTCTCCACCATAATACGTACTAAACCCAAGTCGTGTGCCCTCGTCTTTGATTACCGAGACAAATCCATCAGCATCTCCGGGCAAAAGCATCGTATCCGGTGCCTGAGCAGTCAACGGAAAGCCGCGCGTTGTATCCGAATACGTGTATCCACCGGCAATAATTCCTCCGGATTTATCAAGCGCTATCGTGAGAATTTCATCGTCCCCCGCCCCACCAATCGTGCAGTAATACACGAGATTTTTCCCCTCGGGTGAAAATTTTGCGACAAATCCATCGAGCTTCGAACCGCCGGGCTTGGATTTAGGATAAGCATATTTTGTAAGAGAAGCAGGCAATTCATTGGGAGTAGTCGTCGATCCGCCGATGTACATATATCCGGCTTCATCGACCTTAATGTCATACACTTTGTCATTGCCCACACTGCCGAAGAAAGAACCCACTACAACAGGGTCGATCACCAGTGTTTTTTTTCTATCATATCCACCAAGAGCGAAGCCAATGGTCCATTCTCGCTTTTTACTTTTGCTGATGGAAAATTGACATGGAATAATACTCTTTGCATTCCCATTGAATTGATACGCAAGCAAGCCGGTTTGATAAAATTTTTGTCTGCCTGCATGAAGGGTGAGATCACCATGGGAATTGGTAGTAACAGCATCTACATTTCTGAGAGTAAATGTAAATTCCTCCGGTGCGGAGTGAGGTCGGACTACAAAATCATACCGGGGATTACCATTGTCAAAATACCATTTCATGTCGATTCCTGATGCAATGTCGGTAATGATGACCGATGAGAATCGACGTATCCCCGAATAGGTATTCTTTCCGGTAAAATGACTTATCTGGCCGGAAAGCTGCTCAAGCCCCACGGCGTGAAGAGGACTCTCACCATGAAACTCCATGGGAACTACACATTGCTTGTCGCGGAAATCGTAGATAATGCCACTTGTGGTAATCCAAATTGATGTGGTTTGAGTCTGCGCGGTAAAAAGCACATTCGGTGCATATTGCCCCTTATTTTCAATGAATGCCGGCTGATTCACTGCCGGATAGCCCTTGGCAGACGCATCCATTGACACACATAATGCTACAATGAGCATGATGATACTGCAAATTCTTCGGAAGAACGCGGATGTGAAGGGAGTAGAAAATGGCATCGGCAATTTCACTATTGAATAAAAAACCACATCTAATTTACGAAATTGTACTCTCTCAAAAAAGGTATAACAAATAAATAGTTACAGAACTTACAGAGTGTTGGAAACTTTTTCTCTTTTACTGTGATTTCCCTTCGCTTGCAAACAATTGAGATTCCCCTGTTTCACGAAAACGTTCGTAATTAATTCACTTTACGCCCTCACTTGAATATTGCTCGATGAAGATAATAATATTGTTTGCTCCATGTCCAAAACTGGGTTAACTTTGCCCTATACATTTCCGGTCGAGTTGTTTTTCCTCTGCAAAAACGCTCTCCGACGTTCTATCATATCTACATTTCAAGGAATTAGCGTATGTCTATTGTGTCTGAGTTTAAAGAATTTGCCGTCAAAGGCAATATGGTCGATCTCGCAGTCGGTGTGATTATTGGCGGTGCGTTTAATAAAATTGTCACTTCACTTGTGGACAATGTGCTTATGCCTCCGATTGGCATACTACTCGGAGGTAAGGATTTTTCAAAATTGGCTTTTACACTTAAAGCTGGCGAGGGGGATATACCACCGGTTATGCTCAAGTACGGAATGTTTATAAATTCCATGGTCGATTTTCTCATCATCGCCTTCGTTCTCTTCATGGTTATCAAAGGAATTAACGCCATGAAACGCAAGAAAGAAGAAGCACCCGCTGCACCTGCGCCACCACCGGCACAGGAAGTATTACTCACAGAAATTCGTGATTTACTCAAGAAAAACGCGTAACGTCTTGACAATTAATGTAAAAATCAGAACAGCCCTTCGATTGAAGGGCTGTTTTTGTTGGTAGTACGATGATTACTTGCAACACGTTAGAACGTAATGCTTGCATTTGCCGTAAAGATACGCGGCATGAGCGTCCCGCCGAGTATTTCGTAATGTTCACGATTGAGGAGATTAAAGACATTCACCCCTAATCGCAGTTCATCCGTCACATTCACCCCGCCGTTGATATTGACTAATGCGTAGGATGGGACAAAACCCTTGAAATCTCCCGCAAGCCAAGCAAAACCCTCGACATACCGCAGCGTTGCACTCACATCAAATTCATTGGTCACCGAATATGTAGCGGTGAGATTGACCCGGTGAGGCGAAGTATTCGGAAGAAGGAGATTATCCCCTTTCGCTAAGAAAGGATTCGGCGTCGTAGCATCGACTAAGTCAAAGGAATAATAGGAGTAATTCCCCGCGAGGAGGAGTTCGTTGGTCAGGTAATAATTCACTCCGACATCGATACCGAACTGCGTGACTTTTCCGATATTCGTATTCGATACCAGGAAAGTCGGCGCACCGTTGTAGGTCGTCAAACGTGCTTTGTCGGTGGTTGATAGTTGATTATAGACCATGCTATCGACGAGTCCTGCGTACTGCTGCAGGTTGGCAGGAAGAGCAGCTTTCGATGTCCAGGACGGATAATTCGGATTCACTCCGGGTAAGAATCCCGAAATGAAATTGGTAAGTACATTATAATAAGCGTCCACCGTCACAAAGCACGATTTATTAATCACACCTTTATAGCCGAATTCATATCCGATATTCGACTCCACGTCGAGTGATGAGTTACCCAAGCCATACGCTGCCGGCTGAATACCTTTTAAATCACCCTGTGGAGCAGTATTACTGAACAATCCTAAATCAACGTTCTGTGCAGCGCCTGTAAGCTTGGACAAAGTATCGTTGATACCGGCAACAATAGGCCGGAAGTTGATAGGGCCTTTCGCACCGAGAGCAGGAGCAAACCCATATTTTCTAAAGAGTTCGGAATAATTCGGGCGTTGAAACGAGCGTCCTGCTGTTATTCTGAACTGTTGATTTTCAATCGGAGTAAAGACGAGCGCGCCACGCGGTGAAAACTGCGTAGGATAAATATTCCCATTATCGACCCGGGCTGATGCTATCAGCTTCAGCATTGGAGACGCAGACCATTCTGCCTGACCATACACACCTTGGAAATCAGCAAGAATAGGTTCATTGGGAAATACTGTATTGTGAGAAGCCGTACTTTGATGCTGATATTGTGCACCGACAATGAGATTGATATTTTCCATCACACTCGTATTGTATTGTGCATCAACATTAATATCGAACGACTCATCGAGGATGATGGTGCCTTTGGGTGCAGCAAGTATCCGCATCGTGTCGAGAGTATTACGTGCGTTGTACGAAGTTTGAATATTGAAACGGTTGGAATTATAGGCAATTCTCGCATATGGTTTTTCGCTTTTTGGTACATGAATTCTCCCAGCGCCGGCGAGCATCACTTCATCGCCAAATTGTGAATATCCAACTTCAGCAAGTACGCGGTCATCGGCATTGAGATCATAATCCATCCGCACAGTACCGTAGGTAGCAAACGTGTTTCTATCTTCATCCCGTAACGGTTGTTGTTCAATATTTTTTGG
>JBPOHH010000290.1:0-2149 GCA_052035765.1 Bacteroidota bacterium | reverse complement strand
TCACCTCACCACAATAAACCCACCCCAAAACATCGGATGTTCGAACCTCTTATCCCGTCGCAGAGTCTGTTGTGCTTTGATAAGTGAATGAGTTGCGTTTGGATTGCTCATGTAATTTTTATAGAATTGCACCATCAGTTCTTTCGTGGCAAGATCGTCAACTTTCCAGAGTGACATCATTAAGCTGTTCGCTCCGGCAAGGAAAAAAGCTCGTTGTAATCCATAAATTCCTTCACCATTTTTCACTTCTCCGAGACCTGTTTCGCAAGCGGAAAGCACCACAAGTTCGGTCGAACCTAAGTCAAGCCGGGCTGCTTCCGAGGCGGTTAATACCCCATCCTGTAATGTAGTGTTTTCTTCATTATCTATATTTGCTCCGGCAAGTATCAACCCCGAATTCATCATAGGATTCGAATTGATATTCCCAACGCTATGCTTAGATTCCGATTCTATTATAGTATTCAGAAAATAGCCATGCGTAGCAATGTGAAGGATTGCAGGAGATTGTACATTTTTAAGATTTTTTTCAGTTGCCTGTGCTTTTGTATATTTATTCACCGAACAATTGTTCTTGACAAGAATGCGGGTGATTTCAACAATTTCAACGTTTGTCTGCTTGAGCATTCTCCATTTTTTATCGAGCTGATTGTTGCCACGTAATGTGATAACCGATAGATTTTCTATGCTGTTGTTGTCATATATCTTTTCGTCTATTGTCTCAAAATCAGGATTGCCGAATAATGCTGCTACCTGATGATGGGATATCTCATTCCGTGCAGGCGTCAGGAGCCGGTTGAGAGATGTTACAATCTCAATCTCATACTTATCAATATTGTACTTCCCGCTTTCATCGATGAGAATATTTGGATTGATTTTTTGATAGATACCGTCGTTGGATATATATATCTTCTTGATTCCATTCAACTTGCTGTCTATATCTTTCCATAAATACGTATATGATTTTGATAAATGTCGCTTGGAGTCCCGTAGAAGCTCGGCAATATCCTTGTCTATTACATCTTTTTGAGTGATATAAATCGCCTTACGATAGTATATTTCATACACACTGTCTATGGACATGGAATTCGTAAACAGTACGTATTCCGGCTTCTGTGAATGTGATTTGATGATCACAGCGCAATAATAGCCGGAATCATTTGCATAAAAATTTCTGACGTTTGGGTTGTAGATGTTTGGATAAAAACCGAATCGTGGTATCTTCATGATTTCAATAGCTGCTTCGCCCGGTTTCAATGTGTGTCGGATGGACTCCCAATCAGAAGTGTATGTTAGTTGTGAGGTTACATTCTTGTTTTTGAGTATCGTCAGCAACTTCTCATAATTCAAACTCACCATTTCCAAAGAATCAATGTATTGTTGATTGTCTTTCTTATTCCGTAGTGATTTGATATATACCTTTGATAATTCATCGTTTATTGAAATTACGTTCTTCTTTATTTCGGTGTAGTTTGAATCTTTAGATAGTGATGTATTGTGTTTTAACTCTTTAGCAGAAGTCATCAATATCCCTTTGACATCCAATCGAGTGTTGATTAGTTTGAAAATTGCAGAATCATTTGTACTAATATTTGAAATCAGGTAGTTATTGTATTGGTCATAGTCCGAATGGAGCAGTGGAAAGAACATTTCTTTTTGGTAATCTGAAAGCTGTGCAAAGATGTTTTTTAGTAATTCTTTGTCGTCTGCTATCGCCAGACTGAAATACTTATCAGCTGTTTCAGCACTCCCTTTGGTGAAATTCAACCACGCTAATTTTAAATATGTATCCTTTTCTCGTTTCACCAAATCAAATGTTCTGTTTTGCTGAAATTCTTTTAACGCCGATTGATAATAATAGGTTGCACTGTCAAGCTTGTTGATATTAAACAAGTAATCCGCGTAATTGAGATCTCTTCTTGCAACGAGATAGGGCAATCCTTTTATCACTTTATTTGCATATTCCCTATTTTCATAATTGTCCATAATTTCTTTGAAAATAACCAATACACTGTCTGAAAATTTCTTTGCCCATTCTACTTTTTCGTAATTCCCAAGAGTGTTGTAAATATAAATGTGTTTCAATAATAATCTAATATACTCGGTGTAATTACCTCCCCTCGTAATATATTTTAGAGCACTGTCTGCAGTG
>JBPOHH010000443.1:0-11384 GCA_052035765.1 Bacteroidota bacterium | reverse complement strand
TTGGTTTTTCTGGATCAAAAATTAGCTCATATCTCTGCTCTTCTTTATCATTGGTGAGTATGCCAATCGAAACACCTGCCAGCACGCTTACTTTCGAATCGGAAAGTGTGTATTTCCCCAAAATTGTCGATGCAAATTGTGGAGCTTTTACTTCAAAGACATGGTTTATCTCAGTCGTAATTTCCGTTCCATCTGCTAATTTACTAGGATACTTATCTCCGCTACGTATTTTATTACCGTGGAGCTCTTCGTAGCGCAATAAAGCAAGCACTGCAAATGTAGGGCTAAAGTGAATTTCAGTCATACCGCCAATGGTAAACCCATACGTAGTATAAGGATCGTTATCATATTTCCCGGATAAAAGCTCAATATACCCACCGCTAAAATGCGTAAACTCATACGCCGAATACACCCCGACCTCCACCGAACCCGCCACATTCTGAGCAGATAAACGCACAGTAAACGCGAAGCTCAAGAAAGCAAAAAGCACGTAAAAGTGTTTCATGACAATTGTGAATAGAGTGAATAAATATCGAAATTAAAATACAGCATTCAGAGCGAACCTAGTACTTGTATTCTTTGGTCTTAATTGTTTTCATTTATTAATAGTTATAAGAGCTGGTAAAACGTACGTGCCTACATGAGATGCGCATGTATTTTGCGCTACTTATTTCTACAAACAATGGCAAGAAAAACGAAGATAAGTCGATTTGTCGAATTGTGGTCTTTAATGATATTCACTGAAATTACACTCGATGAGCTTGATAATTAGAGTGAAAATTTCAGTGAAGTACCAAAGCATCCGGTGAGGCCATGAATACTTTCATATTGAGAGTACGAGTTGAGATTATAGGTCATGAAAAGGTAAGATGTTAGAGTAGCATTAGAGGCAAGTTTGGTTTCCAAACTAAGTCCTCCTGCCAAACCAAATACCACCGACTGACTCTCGTATAGCGGTCCCTCGTAGAGTGTCATTGAGGTATGTGTATCATCAGTATATCGAGGGGCTTGCCCCTTGTATGCGGAAGGAATTTTCGAGGGGATATCATCAAACGACATTGGATAGCTTGGGTTAAAGCTAATACTATAACGATTTTCCTCAGTAGGATTCGATACAATCCCAATTTGCGCGCCACCGAGTACATTGAGTCTTCCGACCACATTGTATTGGCAAAAAAGTGTCGTTGTAATTTGGGGGATTCGTAATCTAGATGTAGCGAACAACGTGTATTCTTGTTTCTCGCCATTCATGTCGGTATAGGTATCTTTCGCACCCATTTGTTCGGGATAGAGTGATAAATAATCGTATCGAATAATTCCAAGAAGCGCCACCTCCGACGTCAAATGATACGTCACCAAGCCGCCAAGCGAATATCCGTCAGTACTGACATCCGTACTTTGGGCATCTACTCCCGGAATATCGGGAATAGAAGTGGTGAAAAATCCGAATTGATAGGCAATGTAAGGACCAATCTCCACCGAACCGGGTATGTTCTGCCCAGATGCTTCTCCCGGTAATGCTATGTAAATTAAGGCAAGAAGAGCCAAAAAATATTTCATAAAATTGATAATGTTGTGAATAAAATAAAACTTATAATCCCACTTTCAGCACAAACCCCGCACTCACATTCCAAGCCCGTAACTTCTCATAATCAGAATAAGTTGTGAGATTGTAATTGAATAAAACACTCGGCGTGAGCGTCACAAATTTTTGCGCTACTTCATCGAGCGTATAGATGGGTAGGTCGTATTGAAGTCCTGCAGTGAGGCCGAGTTGGAGCGCGGTGCGCTGGTAGATTTCACCTTTATAAAACGTAATTGAAGTTCGTGAATCATCAGAAAAGCTAGGAGTATATCCTTTCGTGGAATATAGTCCCCCAAGTGAATCTAGATCCGGAAATTTTATATTCGGCTTGTTGATGAACACACGTTCTTCTTGCTTGTCTGCCAGTAGTATACCGATATTTACTCCACCAAGAATACTGAATCTTGACCTGCTGATAATTTTTTTAGCCATAAGCGACAGCAGAATTTGAGGTGCTCGGAATGAATAACTGTTTGACACTATGTTTTCATCACCACCCACTGACTTACTTGGGTATGTTACAGTATTTGAAGCCTGCACATCTTCAAATCTGATACTGCCGATTAGTGATGTTTTAGGATAAATATAATATTCAATCAAGCCACCAATTGTATAACCTGATGTTCTATAATTACCTTGATCGTAATCACCGGTATATTCGATTTTATTACTTTTAATATGCGTAAACTCATACGCCGAATACACCCCGACCTCCACCGAACCGGCAGCGTTTTGAGCGTAAATTTGGGTCGAAAAGGAAAGAGAAATCAAGGCGAGAAGGAGTAAACATTGCTTCATGAAATAAGCCGGAAATGTGAATAGCTTTGCTTGGGTAATTCCTGAGGGCTAAACTACGATATTCTATGGCGTTATGCAAGTATTATTTTAGAAGAATTCAAATTATTTTGAAAATAAACTTCACCCCTAACTCCTTCAAAAAATCATCGTACAAAATCATGGTCTGTCTGGCTACATCTACTTCCGCTTTGGTACTTTACGTTTATAGGTAATACGATAAACCTTAGTAGAAATATGCTAGGCAAAGAATTAAACCTTATTACCTTAGTACGACTATTTCTATGATGGGAAATGCCTGCTTTTTATACAAATAAGGTTGTCTTTCAGGTTGGTATTGTGTACTACTAAGGTTTTTATGCATTTTAACATAGTCCTTGTCTATTGCTAAAAGTGGAGTGCCAAAGTGGTACTACGTGAACAATGCATTACGTTGACCATAATACCTAAGGAGTAATTTCACCGAGAATGAAAATAGCAGTAGTTTTGCACGCTGAATAATTACTTGTACAATCTCTATTCCTACCTCTATGATTACTATCAATGACCTTATTAATGATGGCTATGCACACTGGAATGAACCCGAACGTCTCGCTCGTATAGGAGCCGAACTCGAATCAAGATCAAGACTTACGCAAGCGCGGATGTTTTTGGAACGTTCAATCGCGCTCAATGCTATGAATCCCGAACCCTACGCCACGCTCGCATTTGCGTATTTCCGTTCGCCCGTGAATATGTCCGAGCAAGGCGAAAACGCCATGGTCGATGGCATCGAAGCTACCGACTCCGACTTTTTAAAAGCATGGTATGTCGCCTTTCAGGAAGATGAATCGGTGGCGACCCTGCTGATGGAAGACGTGAAAAATTCTCCCGATCTCACTGTACAATTCACCCTCGCCGGGAGCTTGCTCTGGCGTGGACGCAACGAGGAAAGCTACAACCTCTACCAAAAAACGCTCGCACTTGTACCCGAAGGCGCTACCCCAAAAGGACTCGACTCGTACTGTTCGTCCATGTGCTGGATGGCAGGACAGCATCCGGAAATTAACCTCGAAGAAAATGTACTCCCGATTGTGAAAAATCTGATCCGCAAAGACCCGGAATCGTACAGCAATCGCGCTATCGAACTCCAAATATTCCAAGTACTTAAAAATTGGGAGAAGGTAAAAGTAACTGCCTTGAGTATTCTTCGTGAATTCCCCGATGAAGAGACAACGATGCTCGCGCTCGCCATCGCCTGCGAAAAGCTCGGTGAACTCGACCATGCAATTCTCTGGCTCAACCGCGCTATCGGCGCGAAACCAAGTTTTGCCCGTGCTCGCGTGACACTCGCCAAAATCTACGAATCACAAGAAAAAATCGCCCTCGCCGAAGAAGTAATGCGTGAAATTCCGGTCGCCTTCCCCGAATATATCTTTGGGAATATTCAACTTGCGATATTTCTCTATAAAAATGGTAAAGAAGATGAAGCGACGGCAATCTTTCGGTCTGCCTACGGTAAATTACGCCCATGGGAAAAATCAAGCGCCGAGCAGTCGCCGGAGGGGAAGGCAATGCTCAATCGGTGATGTGTATTTTTAACGCAAAGACGCCGAGAACGCAAAGGTATCAAGCTTAGCATTCTCGGCGTCTTTGCATTACAATCGTCGAATTATTCAAATTCATTAATCGTCGCAATCTCCTGACCGAGCTTGTCATCTTTGCGTATAAATGGTCGGATAATCAACCTGTTACCTTGGTCGTAGGTGATATAACTCCATATCCAATTAATAAACACCAAGAGCTTATTCCGAAATCCAATCAGATACGCGATGTGGATGAAGAGCCATACATACCATGCAGGACGTCCGGCGACATGGAGATTGCCGGGGAAGTCGGCGACGGCTTTGTTGCGCCCGATGGTGGCGAGCGAACCTTTATCAAAATATTTGAAGGGGTTAACCGGTGAATTGGTGTGGAAATTCACTATATTTTTCCCTAAAAATGTCCCCATCTGAATCGCTACCTGCGCAACTCCAGGATGTCCATTCGGATACTCGGCTGATTTCATACACGACACATCACCTATTGCATAAATGCCTTCTGTGCCAAGTACTTTGCAATGTTCGTCGGTGAGAATTCTTCCACGCTCAAGTGCTTCCTGCGGGAGTCCTGAGAGAATATCGCCCGTCACACCGGCCGACCACACCACCGTTTGTGCCTCGATGGTTTCTCCGCTTTTCAGACGCACGGTTTTGCCGTCGTAGCCATCGACATAAGAATTCAGCTTGACGATGACCTTCATCTTTTCCAAGCTCTTTTTAGCTTTGGTGCTTGCGTATTCCGACATAGACGGCAGTACGCGGCTCGAACCTTCAATCAGATAAATATTCATCTTCGAAAAATCGAGATCGGGATAATCTTTCGGGAGCACATACCTGCGGAGTTCGGCGAGTGCGCCGGCAGTCTCCACGCCGGTTGGACCGGCACCGACGAGCACCACATTCATTAATCGAGCCTTCTGTGCCGGATCATTCGTAATTCCTGCAATTTCAAATACCTGCATCAGTTGACTGCGGAGATTCAGTGCTTCGGGAATTGTTTTGAGCGGAAAGGATAACTTTTGAATATCTGTATTACCGAAAAAATTAGCGCGTGAACCGCTGGCGATAATCAAATAATCGTACGAGAGCGCTCCGGCAACGGTGTCGATGGTTTTCGTGGTGCAATCGACCGAGAGTACTTTGAGGAGTCGGAAGTGGAAGTCAGGTTTGTCGGCGAATACATTCCGCAAGGGACCGGCGATGGAGTCCGGCTGGAGTCCGGCTGTCGCTACCTGATAGAGAAGCGGTTGGAATGTATGATAGTTATGCTTGTCAAACATCACTACCTGAAATTCCTTCAGCGGCAGCTTTTTTACGAGATTGAGTCCGCCGAAGCCACCGCCGATGATGACGATTCTTGGCTTCGTGGTATCGGGAATATTGAGGGAGATACCGGCAATCATAGTATTTTCCTGAATGTACTGCGGAGCATACCTTTGGCTCCAAATTTTTCTTTAAAGTCAATTAAAGGGTAGGAGGGAGTCATCGGATTGGCATGTTTGGTGTCCTGCGAGACGCCGATATCGACAAACGATGCGCCTCTGCCGCGGGAATATTCAACGATGGCATTCATGATGCCGTACATGGGGTGGAATTGTTCGAACTCATAGAGCATCATGTTGTAAAAACACAACGTTACCTGCGCGTTGCAGTCCATTATCCACGAAGCGGCGATTGCTTTCCCGTTCAAACGGGCGATAACTAGCTGTATGTTTTGCGGGAAAAGCGCTTGTAATTTTACCATCTCATCGAGCGAGTGCGTAGGGTGGGCGTTGTGCTTCGCTTTGTTTTCAACGAGAATCGGATAGACCTCATAATAGGCGTCGGTGTGAGTGGTGAATTCTATGGTAAGGTCTTGATTTTTCTTAAATTGGCGAACGTAATTTCGGGCAGTTGCATTGAAGTGTGATAATACATTATCATTCTGTCCATGTTCGATAATATGCGAAATATAGTGCCGATCAAAGTCAAAACCCCGCAGTGCGAGTGCGTAGTCGATATTCTGCATTTGCTCTTTTTGATAAAAAAACGGAGCCGGTGTGAGGAAGATTTTTTGAAATCCCTGTTGAGCGCAGTATTCGAGCAGGGCATCGACAATTTGTTCGTGTTTTTTGTAAGGCATTGCTGCAAGGACAATTCCGCCGTAACTCGAGCCAATAGGAGATTCAAGCGAAATTCCACCTTCACGGAGAGCGGCAGGAAGCACGGCGAGGAGCTTCGTATTTTCATAAAACATCAGCGCGTGGAAGTCAAATTTTCCAGTGGGATGATACGACAAAAAGCGCTGTGTATGGAAGATGGTACCATTATTCGATCGGGCGACAAAACTGTCGAATTCATCGCTTTTATCATGAGTATAGGGGTGAATTGTAATCATAGAGAAGGAGGGAAGATTGTGACACGTTGTCAAATGTTATTCGGCAAAAATACGGAGTTCGGAGGAGTTTTAGCATAAAAAAAGCGTCTGCAGTGTTCCCACTTTCCGACGCTTTCAAGCATACTTCCTTTGCAACAGACTTAGGAAGACAGGTCCCGTCCATCGGCCATTTTCATACTTCCGGTAATGATGCGGACAAAATCAATTAACGTCCAAATACCGCACCCGCCGAGAGTTATCAGCATGAGCCACCAATTGGAATAGCCCATCATCAGTCGATGAATCCCGAGGCCACCGAGAAAAATACAGATGATAATCATTGTTGTTTTTGACTGTGGTTGGGTGATTTCTTCCATACAATGTTTCCTGATATTCTGCCTACTCTGTGCGGTTTTCGGCTACCCCGTTAAATCAGATGCAACTTAGCTATTTTTCGGATGTTCGACAAGTGTTTTCTTTTGAATTGTCATCTGCAGAGCTTATGCCGTTTATTTGCTCATGTATCTGCGAAAATCATACAAATCAGCGTCATCGGCGTGCTATTCTTCCATGAGACTGAATTCAAATACGTATCGAATAATTTTACACGAAAATCAGAAATAGCATGGTGAAATCACGTGGATTACGTAATTTCACGTTTACGAAATCAAACCACATTTTTCGCAGGAGTAAATATGAAATTTGTACTATCTGCATGTCTGATGCTGCTGCTGAGTGCTGCAGTGGGAAATGCACAATCGATACAGGTATTGCCCGCAGATGCGACTGCCTTCCCGGCCGTGAGTGCGTCGGTATATAGTTTTGACGCGCGTGGAACGGTCCTGCGTCCTACACCGGCCGAGCTTACGGTCAATGAATTCGGCAAGCCGTGTACGATTCTCTCGGTGACCTGCCCTCCGTTGCCGGTTCGCCGCGCGATATCGTCTGTTCTGACGATGGATATTTCTGCCTCTATGAACGATAGAGTCGATGGTATTGTCAAGATGGATATTGCCAGAGAAGCGGCGCGTGTGTGGATCGAAGACCTATCGCTCGGAGCATCGGAATGCGCACTGACAACTTTTGATGATATGAATTATCTGATGCAGGATTACACGACCGACAAGAATGTACTCCTCGGCACGGTAGGGAATTTAATTCCAAACCACGGAACGGATTACGATGCCGGATTGCTCACACCGCAGGCGGGGGCATTACAGATATCAAAATCCGGAAAACACGAAAAAGTCATCGTGTTTCTCTCTGACGGACTACCCTGGCGTGACCCTAATGTGGACTCTATTGTCGCCGAAGCGCAGCGTCAGGGATGTAAAATTTATTGTGTAATGGTGGCAATGTTCGCACCGCAATCCATGCGGGAGATCAGCAGTCGCACCGGCGGAAAATGTTTTGAATCGATCCGCTCAATCTCCGAAATTCAAGCCGTGTACCGTTCAATTCTTGCTGAAGCACAGGGAATTGAGCCCTGTAAACTCACCTGGCAAAGTTCGTCTTCCTGCATACCGTCGGCTCGTGAGGTGACGGTGGGGCTTGCACAGACGACGGCGACCGATCAGACGAACTATACACCACCGGCGAATTCCGCTTCATCACTGAAAGTATCTCCTTCCACACTCTACTTTTACGGCAAGACGCCCGGCTCGACCTATGATACGACTATCACTCTCACGGCGCAGAATGCTTCTTATACTGTGACGTCGATTACTTCTACGAATCCTGCCTTTAGCATTACTCCAACATCATTTACCGTGTCAAGCGGGCAAAGTCAAGTGCTGACTGTGCATTACACACCGTCCGACAGTGGCTATGCGTGGACAAAATTTGAATTTATCAACACAGTGTGTCCCGTATTTTACTTCGTGAGTGCGGGCATTTCGGGAGTATCTCCGTCCTCGACTGCACTCCTGCTTACTGCTCCAAATGGCGGTGAGGAGTTTTCCGTCGGCAGCGATACGGTGATTTCCTGGAGCGGAATATCTCCCAACGACACAGTAACGCTCGATTATTCAACCACTAATGGCGCTACGTGGGAAATCATTGCACCGAAAACATCCGGTGGCAGCTATAGGTGGAAAGTACCGAATACACCAAGTAATCAATGTCTGGCACGGGTGCGGCAATTCAATACAAAGCGTGAAAACTGGGCACTGCAGTTCAAGGGGAATAATCTCGATGAGAGTAGAACAGTCGCGCTCGATGCTTCCGGAAATATATATGTCGCAGGGAGTTATAAGGGTACGATTACGATTGGGAGTTTTACGCTGACCGCTTCTTCCTCCGCGACGACCGATGCATTTGTGGCAAAAATCAAGCCGGACAAAACCGTCGAATGGGTACAGCCGATTGTGAGCAGTGGTAATGATATCGTGACCTCTCTTGCGACCGATTATGCGGGAAATATATTCGCAACCGGTGTCTTTGTACAGAAAACAGATATTGGAGGAAAAATAGTATCCGAGATAAATAACACAGCGTTAGGAGAATTATTCCTCATAAAATTCCACAGCGACGGTTTGGTTGAATGGGCTACAAATGCAGGAAGTAAATATGACGATCGCGGGGGACACCTGACAACAGACGGAAGCGGAAATGTCTACATGGTCGGTGGATTTAATTGGGATGCAAAATTTGGTACTACGGTGATCAGTTTTACTCAGGATCTTCAAAACAACATGTATGTTGCCAAGTATCATTCTGATGGTGTCATGGAATGGGTGAAAATTGTTGAAAAGGCAGGAAGTAATTCAGAACTAGGCGTATGCAGCGATCGTGATGGCAATATATTCATCACCGGTCGATATGAAGCGCCAACTCGATTTGGCACTACAACACTCTATGACGGTAATATTTTTCTTGTAAAATTTACGCCTGACGGTTCTATTCACTGGGTGAACAATATTGGCGGTGATATCTTCGGAGATGGCAGGGCAGTAGCGGCTGATGATGATGGAAATATCATCGTCACGGGCAGCTTTACCGAGAAGATGATTTTCGGTACTTTGCGATTTTATTCCAACGGTAACGAAGATATTTTTCTCGCAAAGTACCGTTCGACGGGTTCGCTCGATTGGGCTACCCGAGCAGGCGGCTCCGGTCGTGACAAAGCTAATTCCATTGCCCTTGATGGCGTAGGTGGAATCTATATTGTAGGTGAATTCCAGACAGAGGCAGGTTTCGATGATCAGACCATCAATAATACCGGCGGTGCAGGTGGATTCAACGATGTATTTCTGGCTAAGTATTTCCCGAACGGCAAAGTAGAATACGTCAAGCAGGCAGGTGGGGTTGGCGCAGATTTCTGCCCGTCTATCGCTTCTGATCGGCTTGGAAATATTGCAATGACGGGCACATTTGAATACAAGGCAACTTTTGATACGACAACGCTTTCCACCGATACAATTATCAATATTATCAACAAAGATATCTATGTGTGGTCGAGCTATCAGCGGGAGTTGCAGTCGGATGTATCGGATGCGGTGTGGAGTATCATTGCTCCGAGTCCCAGGTGGCGAGATGTGGACATGGGCTCTGTCCATGTGCTTACCAGCCGTGATTCACTGGTCGAAAGTCTTGTCTCTAATCGAGGTACACAGGCATTCAAGGTCAATGATATACAGATTCGGGGCGGAGATTCCTCGCAATTCATGCTGGTCTCCGGACTTCCGCCGTTTTCCGTGCCTGCCGGCAAAGGAGTAAATGTAGAATTCCGCTTCACTCCCACATCGCAGGGCTTGAAACAATCACAGATCGTCATTATTACCCAAGGAGATACACTGCGCATGAAAATTTGGGGTAATGGTACGCAGCCGTCAATCCAAACGGTAGGAAATGGACGCATCGATTTCGGGAAAGTATTTGTCGGGAAATTCAAAGATACACTCAGAGCGTTGACCATACGGAACAGCGGTACGAAAACGGTCGTCATCGACTCCATCGGCCTCGGACTGCCGAATCCTACGGATTTTAGTATTCTTGGCGTAGCTGCTCCCATCAGCATTCCACCCGATAGCAGTCTAACGCTGGATCTGCGGTATACGGCTGCTTCCGTTGGTCGTACCGGATGTGGATTACTCTTTTATTACAAAGATGTTGGCTCGCCCTCAGTCGTGCAGCTTTCGGGTGAAGGAATTCTCAATACGACAAGTGATACCGTCACGGTGTCAGTCGATACGGCACGGGGATATCCGGGTGAACTTACCTGGCTGCGCTTCCGCATTCGAAATGCGGCCCGTCTGGCAGAAGCCGCCAATACCACTCTCCGGCTCACAGTGCGTTTCAATTCTTCGTTACTCTTTCCGGTCGATTCGACTCCTGCCGGCGTGTTGACAAATACCGAACGAACCCTCAATCTAACACTACCGATTCTCGGGTCAAATGATACCATCGTTGCCGTTTATCCTATGCTCACCATGCTGGGTACGGATACTGTCACCCGTATACTTCTCGAGAATGTCTCTATCATGGGCGGCAGTGCAGCCCTGAACGTCGAGAATGGCAGGTTCGAACTCCTGGGAGTCTGCTATCAGGGCGGAGCACGCCTCATCCGTCCCACACCGTCGGCTACACTCAGCGTTCGCCCGAATCCCATTACCCATCGCTGTGATGTTGAATTCGAAAGTATTGAAATTGATACACTTACACTCTCGCTCGTTGATGCCGCAGGACGCAGAGTGCAGCAGATATTCTCCGGACGCCTCGCACCCGGCGCGCATAGTCTGACCTTCGAAAATGAAAACCTAGCCGCAGGTACCTATTTTCTTCTCCTTGAGTCACCGACAATCCGAAAAGCTGTGCAGGTGGAGGTGAGGTGAGGGGATAGTTGTGAGTTGTGAGTTGTGAGTTGTGAGTCGTAAGGCGAAAAAGTCGTAAGTAGTAAGTTGAAAGTTGTAAGTGGAAAGAGGAAAGTGGAACGAGGAAAGTGGAAAGTGGAAAGAGGAAAGAGGAAAGAGGAAAGTGGAAAGTGGAAAGTGGAAAGTGGAAAGTGGAAAGTGGAAAGTGGAAAGTGGAAAGTGGAAAGTCGGGAGTCGTATGGTGAATGTGGTTG